>JAGHEC010000387.1 GCA_021159525.1 Deltaproteobacteria bacterium
CGAGGACAAACCGGGGACCCATCCGAAGGATGGGGTCTGAGTCGAGCGAAGCGAGCGAAGAAGAGACGGCGCCCTCCCGGCAGTCGCGTCAGAAAAACCCTTCTGCCCCCATTTATTGAGCTGTTACGACAATCCCAAATTTGACCAAAAATCACCCGGGAACAGTTACTATTTATTCTTGTTCCTGCGGATCTGCGCGTACCGGCAGGCCATGCCCAGGGACTTGACGCATCGCTCAGGTTCATCGAATACCGGATACCCCAGGGCCTCCAGTTGTTCCTTCAAGGCCCGAACGGCCGAAGGACCGGGTCCGTAGATCCAAGTGACCACGGGCTTGGGAACGATTCCTTTGAGCGCCTCATATGCCTCTATGTAGGCCTTTTCATTTTTGCCCCTGGCATCGGCCCACATGACATTGAAAAGGGCATCCACATTTTCGTCCCTAAGCACGGTCTCCAGAATTTGAGTATACACCGTGGAGAAATCCTTCACCGCCGGGATCATGGGTCCGATGTCCACAGGCATATGACCCAACTCAGGGAATATTCTGTCAAAGGCATCCGCGGTTTCAGGCGAGAGGGAGGCCATGCTGAGCCCGTATCCGGCCCCCTGGTCCGAGGTCAGCACGCCCAGTGCCCCGGTATATGTGACTATTCCCACGCGGTTTCCGGACGGCAGCGGCTGGGTGGCGAAAATCTTCGGGATCTCGAAAAGTTCGTTGAAGGCCGACAGCCGCAAAACTCCTGCCTGCCGGCATGCGGCATCGAATATGCGGTCATCCACGGCCAGGGATCCGGTATGGGATGCCGATGCCATGGCGCCCTCTGGCGTGGTCCCCAGCTTCAAGGCCAGCGCCGGCTTCTTTGATGTGAGCCTGCCGCAGACCTTTACGAATCGCTCGCCATCCCGAATGCTCTCGAGATACATGCTGATAACGCGGGTCTTATCATCATGTTCCAGATATTCCAGAAGGTCGCATTCGTCAAGGTCGCACTTATTTCCGAAATCGCAGATCCTGCTGATGCCCGCTGTCAGCTGAGGATAGGGATAAGCCTGCGGATTGATCATGCCGGTCTGGGAAAAGATGGCCACAGGTCCGGGTTTGAGTCCATAGTAGCCGGCTTCATAGGGGCAGGGATTAAATCCCGTGTGGGGGCTGACGATGCCTGCTGTGTTGGGCCCGATGATTCGGACCCCCCACTCCCTGGCCATGGCCGTGATGCGCTCCTGGAGCAGGGCCCCTTCCTGATTTCGTTCGGCAAAACCGTCTGCAACGAGGATAACGGCCCGAGTTCCCCGCCTGGCGCATTGCTCCAACACATCGGGTACGTTCCGGGCATTTATCATGATCATGGCCACATCGGGGGTGTCCGGCGTATCATGGATGGAAGGATAGGTGCGCAGGCCCAGGACCTCGTCGTAGGAAGGGTTGACCGGATAGATCCTGCCACTGTAGCCGGCCTGCCGGAGCGACTTGACCGCCACATACCCGCCAAAGACGCCCTCCTTGAACGATCCGATAATGGCCACGCTCTCCGGGTCAAAAAATCGGGAAAAGATATCTCCGCCCATGTAGGCTCCTTTCTGGTTTTACCGGGATACTTGAGAATAGCCCAGTGCCCATCCACAAATAGATTTTGGACACGAGCGAGTTTCCAATCCAGAAATGAGTCATTTTGTATCACCTCAATAATTAGGGGGATAACTGCGAACCTAGTGCCGGGGCAGAAGAATTTTTCTTCCGCTCTGGGCCTCCGGGCTGTATTCCGTTTTTCCCGCCCGCGCTATGGGGGTCACTGCCTCCCCTCCATGACGGGACAACAAAATGCGTACGCAGCGCTCGGCGACCGCCCCCTGACTCGTAATAGCCTTTATGGAAAGGCAGCAAAGGACTACCGTCTTATGAAAGACTGTCCTTGGGGCTGGATCAGAAAGAATTCCAACGCTCTGCTGCCGTTCCCACGAGCTGCAACCGGTTTTTGTCCCGTCTTGGAGGGGAGGCAGTGACCCCCACCCGGCCAGTATAAGCTTTCGGAATTTGCGCGAACCCTGTTTGGTTGCGCCCGTCAGACCGGCGTGAAGAAAAATCATCCTGCCCCGGTGGTACGTTTGCGGTTATCCCGCTAATTATTGACCCGATACGCGACGGTCTCTCTCAAGATGAAGCTGTAAGGGCCTACAAGAAGTTCCTGGAGGAATTGGACCCGGGGTATTTTTTGGGGATAATCAGCACCTTTTTCAGAATTCCTTCACCCCTTCCCTTTGTAGTCAGTTCCTCGTCATCCCTCAGAGCAAGATGTACAATCCGTCGGTCGTGGGGGTTGAGCAGATTGGTGGCTACAGGCTTTTGAATCCTCTTTGCCTTTTCGCCCATTCTCAGGGCCATTTGAACAAGAAAATCCCTGCGCCGCTCCCGGTAATTTTCCGAGTCGACAACGACCCGGGTCTTCCTTTCAAGCGACTTGTTGATAATCTTATTGACAATGAATTGAAGAGCGTCCAGGGTCCTGCCCTTTCTCCCGATCAAAAGCCCCGTCTTGTCCCCCTCGATATTGAGGTTGATGATGCCGTCCTGCTGGGCCGCGGTTACAACAGCCCCTTCCATGGGGATCCGGGCCAGGATATTTTCCAACGCCTCTTTGGCAGCGGCCAACGCCCTGTTTTCCTCCCCGGGCGTCTCTTGCTCTTCCGAGTCAATCAGAAAATTGCCCTCTTCCGGAGGCCGGGAAAGGACTTCCTCCACCAGGGTCTTGGTCTCTTCAACAGGCGGTTCAGGCGTCTTTGGGGCGATGGTAACCCGGATTTTGGCCTTTCGTCCACCCACCAGGCCGAAAATCCCGGCCGAGCCAGGTTCCAGTACCTCGATATCCATTTCTTCGCGGGCAAGCTCGAGCTTTGCGCATGCCGCCGCTATGGCATCCTCATCTGTTTTTCCTTCGAATTCATAAACTTCCATGTTTTCCTCCAGATATTATGCCGGTTTTTTGTGAATGCGGTATTGCTGGCCTATGGAAATGACGTTGTTGACAAGCCAGTACAGAACAAGACCGGAAGGAAAATTAATAAACATAAAGGTAAATATAATTGGCAAAAACAACATAATTTTGGCCTGTGCCGGGTCCCCCGGAGTCGGCGTCATTTTTTGCTGAATGAACATGGAGGCCCCCATCAGGAGCGTCAGCACGGGTATCCCATAGGGCGGGGCCATAAAGGGAATCTGAAAGGGGAAATGAAACAGCCGATCCGGGGCCGACAGGTCGTTTATCCACAATGCAAAGGGCGCGTGTCGCAATTCAATACATCCGCCCAGGACACGGAAGAGGGCAAAAAAGACCGGGATCTGGACGATCATGGGGAGACATCCGCCCATGGGGTTAACCTTGTAGGTCTTGTACAAGGCCATCATCTCCTGGTTCAGCTTTTGTTTGTCGTTTTTGTACTTTTCCCTCAGTTTCATCATACGGGGCTGGAGCTTCTGCATCTCCTTCATGGACTTGTAGCTCTTGTGCGTCAGGGGCCAGAAAAGGATTTTGACCAGGATCGTCAGCAGGATGATGGACACCCCGTAATTTTGGATATAACCGTTGAAAAAGCGCAAGACATAGAGAAGGGGCTTGGCGATGATGTTGGTCCATCCGAAATTGATGGCTCGATCCAGGTCCTTGCCGAAATCCTTGAGTATCCCCAGGTCTCGGGGCCCGAGATAGAGCTCATAGCCGGAGGAGATAGTCCCGGACGGGGAGATAGAGACCGTGGGCTGGAGATAGATCCCTTCGAGGATGCCTGATGCCAGATGTCGGCCGATGAAGGTCCCCTCGACCGGGACATCCGGAACAATGGCTGTCATAAAGTAATTGTCCTCATAGGCTACCCACCCGAGCGGTCCCATCAGTGTCTTCTCTTCAGAAGGGTCCTCCACCTTCACCTCCTCCAGGCTGTTCTCGAGAAGGAGGGCAAAACCCACATAGGAATAATATCCTCCCTTGTCTGCAGGGGGCATGGCCTTGAGATTGCCTTTGAATACTCCTTCCACCGGGGTTTGCGAAGCGTTGGTCACATCTATGTGGAAATCGATTTGGTATCGATCCCAATAAAAGCGAAATGTCTGGACCACGGTGAGTCCTTCAGGGGTCGTCCCCTTGAAGACCAGATCCTTTGCCGGGGAGTCAGGATCCACATGAATCGCATCCTCGTCCACCTGGAAGACCATATTCTCCTTCTTTCCGGCCGAGTGGTTGTCAAAACCGATCAGCAGGAAATCTCCCATTTCCTTTTTCAGCGAAACCAAGTCGATCAACGGAGAAGCAGGGTCTGTAGTCTCCCGATACTTCTTCAGCTTGAAACTCCTGATGGTGGGTCCGGCATTGCTGAAAACAGCCCTGTACAGAGGCGTGTCAATCTCGATCTCCTTCTCGTTGGGGACCGCGGGCGGGGGCAGCTCGCTGGAGGCGGAAAAAGACTCGGACACGGGACCGACGGCTGGCGCAGGGCCGGCGGCCGGCTCTTGTCCCGACACATGGGCCGGGATATCTTGTTTTACCGGGGCCTGTTCCTGCTTGGGTCCGAAGTAAAGGGACCATCCCACGAGTATGATGAATGATAATATGAACGCCAGTAAAGTTCGTTTGTCCATTTTGTATACTTTGCCCCGATCAATTCAGTGTGGCACAGGGGAATGGCTCACCCTTCTCCCGGAGGCCCGGGCAGAAGGCCGTACCATATTCCGCAAATGACCTCGCACTAAGGAAGCGGGTCATATCCGCCAGGATGGAAGGGATGACACTTCAGGATTCTGACAAGGGCCAGCCACCCCCCCTTCAAAATTCCGTACCTGCTGAAGGCATGGCGGGCATAGGTTGAGCATGTGGGGTAAAAACGGCAGGAAGGAGCCCAAAAAGGCGAAATAAAACATTGATATATAGATATCAACCCGATAGGTATATATCTAAGACTGACAATTAAGCTCTTTTTTGAAAAAGACCTCTCCAAGTTCTTCTTTTACTTTCCAGAGATCCAGGTAGCTGGCATCCTTCTTCGCTGCGACGACAATGTCATACCCTTGGGGGATTCGAGGGCTATTGAGCCTGAAAAACTCTCGTATCAGCCGTTTGATTCGATTTCGTTTGACCGCATTGCCCGCCTTTCTGCTGGCAGTGATCCCCAACCTGGTTATGCTCAGCCCATTTTGTTTGGCAATGGCGACAAAATGCCTCGTATGATAGCGTTTTCCCGACCGATTTACATTGACAAAATCCGCTCGATTCAGTAATCTTTTTTTTTTGGAAATGAGAAAAGCGTCATACCAGTAGAGAAAATTCGGTCAGATCCTGGGGGCATGCTATGCAGATACGGCGATTCGCTTCCGCCCCTTGGCCCTCCTTCTCTTCAAGACATTAATACCGGCTCTTGTGCGCATCCTTGCTCTGAAACCATGGGTTCTGGCCCTTTTGATGCTGCTGGGTTGATACGTCCTCTTCATGATCCAATTTCCTTTGAGTGAATTTTATGTAAAAAATAAATATAGTGATTAATCGGCCCTTTTGTCAAGGTAAATTGTCCGGCAAATAATCGCGACCCTCTTCCTCGAAACCGCAGGGAATTAGATCGCGGGCCCGGGAGGAGTTAGTGGCTCCATTTTAAGGAAGTTGGGCAGACGGGGGTGTTTAGCCCTATTTCCCCATTTTTTGTAATTGCTTATTTACGGCGCTTCGGTTATCTATTTGGAGATACAGATGTATGTTTATTTGAAAGGAAACGCCCATGCTTTTTGATCCCATTTTAGGCTTATTCTCGAACGACCTGGCGATAGATCTCGGCACGGCCAACACCCTCGTCTATATGAAAGGGAAGGGGATTGTCCTGAGTGAACCCTCGGTAGTGGCTGTGAGAAAAAACGGCCGAAGCGGCAACAAGGTCCTCGCTGTAGGAAGAGACGCCAAGATGATGCTGGGGAGGACCCCGGGGAACATCGTAGCCATACGGCCCATGAAGGACGGGGTGATCGCGGATTTTGAGATTACGGAGGCCATGCTCCGTTATTTTATACGCAAGGCCCATAATCGACGGACATTCGTGAGGCCCCGCATTATCATCTGCGTCCCGAGCGGCATTACTCAGGTGGAGAAACGGGCCGTTAGAGAATCTGCCGAATCCGCCGGCGCCAGGGAGGTTTTTCTGATTGAAGAGCCCATGGCAGCCGCCATTGGTGCAGGATTGCCCATCACCGAACCCAAGAGCAATATGGTAGTGGATATTGGAGGGGGCACCACCGAGGTCGCGGTCATATCCCTTGCCGGGATCGTTTATAGTAAATCAGTCCGGGTCGGCGGAGACAAGATGGATGAGGCCATCCTCCAGTATATCAAGCGGAAATACAATTTACTCATCGGCATCACCACCGCGGAACTGATCAAAATAACCATCGGGAGCGCCTATCCCGATGAACAGCCGGAAACCATCGAAGTCAAGGGACGGGATCTGGTGACCGGGATTCCCAAGATCCTCACCATAGACTCGGACGAGGTGCGAAAGGCCATCTCCGAACAGATCGAAACCATTGTTGAAACCGTTAGGATCGCCCTTGAACAGACCCCCCCGGAGCTGGCGGCCGATATTGTGGACACAGGCATTGTACTGGCCGGAGGAGGGGCCCTTTTGAAAAACCTGGACGTACTCCTCCGGGAAGAAACAAAGGTTCCCATCGTTCTGAGCGAAGACCCCCTGACCGCCATTGCCATCGGTTCGGGAATGGCCTTGGACAATCTTGCAACACTGAAAGAGGTCGTTGTTAAATAGTTCGTATGATCTCAAAAAACCGGGGCATGATTGCAAATTGAGGAATTCGGGGAAGAGTTGTAACAGCTCAATAACCCTGGGCAGGAGGGTTTTTCTGAAGAGACCAGCCCGGAGGCCCGGAGCACAAGAAAAATCTTCCTGCCCCGGTGGTACGGTCGCTGTTATCCCCCGAATTATCGAGCTGATACGAAGAGTTGATGCAAAGCCACGAAAAACAGACATAAAAAACAAAAAGTTTCTCTTGTTCGTCCTGAAAGCGGAAACCCTGATTTATTGAAAAAATACGTTTTTTCTGTGTGTGTCTGTGGGTCCTGTGCGTAATGGAAAAGGAAATTGGCCACGGAAAGACACAGAAAGGGGCACACAAGGAGTAACGAACCCTTGGTCTCAAGCGTTTGGGTCGGCCGCAAAGCTTAAAAGCGGGGGCGTTGACTCTTGATCGAGGCATGCCGTTAGACGAAACAGGACAGGATCTTATCATTGCAAGGCGACAAACGCTTTCGAAACCTGTGGATATTCATATTCTTCGGCTGTTTCCTGCTGTTTTTATTCTCATCACGTTCCGTGCTCAAACAACCCTGGAACCCCGTGGAACAACTCATTGTAGAAATCACCGCCCCCTTCCAAAGACTGATCCGGCAATCCATTGACGCCACAAAGAATTTCTGGATGAATTATTTCTATCTCGTGGACGTCCGTTCCGAAAATGCGCGGCTTAAGCAAGCCGTGGACGCCCTGAGGCGCGAAAACAACCGATATCGCGAGCTGCTGGCAACCCATGAAAGGCTGCGGCAACTCCTCCGGTTTAAGGAGATGGTTCAGAGGCCGGCAACAGCCGCCCGGGTGATCGGCGTGGACCCTACCGGATGGTTCAAATCAATCATTATCGACAAAGGAAAGGGCGCCGGGCTTAGCTGGGACATGCCGGTGGTGAATGCATCGGGGGTGGTCGGAAGGATTGTGTCTGTTTCGAAAAACTATGCCAAGGTCCTCCTTATTGTGGATCAAAACAGCGCAGTGGACTGCCTGACCCAGCGTTCCCGTGACAGGGGAATGGTGAAAGGGACCGGGGGTCGCCTCTGCGAGATGGATTACATGGCCAAATCCGGCGATGTGGCGGTGGGAGACCTGGTAGTTACATCGGGTCTGGGGGGCGTTTTTCCCAAGGGCCTGCCCGTGGGTACCGTCACCGAGGCCAAGGATGAGCATGGAAAGCTCTTCAAGGAGATCGACATAATGCCCTGCGTGGATTTCTCCAAGCTGGAGGAAGTCCTCGTCATCCAGGGGGCAGACAGGCGGTCGGAAGATGCCGAATGACGCGCCAAGCAAATTGAACGGGCGGAGAACATGGTGACCCCCGGAGCAAAGGAACGCTCATATTTTTGTCTGTTTGCCTGGATAGTCGGGGCCGCATTTACCCTCTTGAAGGGAGTGGACAGGGATCCCTGGGGTGTGGGAATCCTGGATGTGGACCTTATCACCCTCTTGACAGGATATCTCTTTCTCTCTTTTGGCCGCATCCAGGCAGGCATTTTTGCCCTGGGGCAGGGACTCTTGATGGATGTATTTTCCGCCGGCCCCAAGGGCCTTTTCGCCTTTGTCCACATCGGCGTTTTCTGGGGAATCTATCTGGGCGCCCTCCTGTTCAATTTCCAGACGGCCAAGGGCCAGGTCATGATTGTGTCGTTAACAGTTCTCTTCAAAAATGCCATGTGGGAGGCATTATCTGCATTCTTTTTCGGAAACCTTGTTCTTTCGCTATCAAGCCTCTACAGAGCGGGTATATCGATCTTGGGCAGCGGATTGTTGGCGCCCCTGCTCTACGCTATGTTCGACAGGATGAGAGGGCTTCGCGCCGGGGAGGAAGACGCTCCGGACCTGGAGCATCTTAAGGAACCGCCGGAGATGACCGATCATTACTGAATCCGGAATGCCGCATCAGGACTCTCGAAGGTCAGGCCCTGCGGCATAACGAGAAGGAGATTTGGATCCGTGTCTTGAACGACCAACGTATCAGCTCAATAATTAGTGCCTGAACGAAAACCCGGTTCGGGTACGGCTGAGGTTTAATTAGAGCACTTTTGATGGAAGAATCGACCCGTGCTGAGACCATCCCACTTTAATCCGGTTTCGTCAGAAATCTTTAACAAGCAACTCAGGATCGCCATCCTGTTTATCCTCCTGGTTTTCGGCCTCTTGGTTTTGAGACTGTGGTTTCTGCAGGTGGTCCATGGGCCGGTTTACCGCGCCAAGTCCGAACACAACCGAATCCGGCTGAATGACATCCCGCCTTTCAGGGGAATGATCCTGGACAGAAACGGGGATATCCTTGTGGACAACCGTCCCTCCTATGACCTCTATATCATCCCGGAGGAGGTCCAGGACCGTTCAGCGTTGCTGGAACGGCTCGGCAGGTTCTGCAATATCGAGCGGGAGGCGATAGTCTGCATGCTGGACAGGATCGGCGGGTATCCATTCAAGCCGGTATGCCTTAAGAAGGACATCTCCCGCGATGAACTGGCCGCTATTGAAAGCCACCGTTTTGACCTCCCTGGGGTCATGATCCACGTCAGTCCCCAGCGTCATTATTTTCACGAGAGTCTCGCATCCCATGTTTTGGGGTATGTATCTGAAATCAGTGAGTCGCAGTTAAAAAGCGGCCGGTTCCCGGACAGCCGAGTCGGGGACCTCGTGGGCAAATGGGGCGTTGAGCGAAAGTGGGAGCACCAGCTTAACGGCATGCGCGGGGGCGAACAGGTGGAGGTGGATGCCGCGGGCAGGAAGATTCGCGTAGTGTCGCGCAAGCCCCCCAAATCAGGCGCCAATGTGTGCCTCACCATAGACAAGCGCCTCCAGACCCTGGCGGAAAAATCCCTTCAGGGAAAGCAGGGCGCCATCGTCGCCATCAATCCTACCAACGGTGAAGTGCTTGCTTTGGCCAGCAGCCCTTCCTATAACCCCAATCTGTTTGTCAACGGCCTTGACGAGAGGACCTGGCGGCAGATGGCCTCATCCCGGGACTACCCCCTTCAGAACCGTGCTATTTCAGGGCAATACCCCCCGGGCTCTACCTTCAAGATTGTGGTAGCCCTGGCTGCATTGGAGGAAGGGGTTATTGGACCGGAAGAAGAAATCTTTTGCAATGGCACTTTTTCACTGGGAGACAGGACATACCGCTGTTGGAAAAAGTATGGGCATGGCAAGATAAATCTTCACAGGGCCCTTGTGGAATCGTGTGATGTCTATTTTTATGCAGTGGGGAAACGGCTGGGCATAGACAGAATCGCACGCTATGCAGGCCGCTTTGGCCTGGGTAAAAAGACCGGTTTCGACCTGGGCAACGAAAAGAACGGGCTGGTCCCCAGCACCCAATGGAAACTGAAGCGGTGGGGTGTGCCCTGGCAGCCTGGGGAGACCGTCTCCACAGCCATCGGACAAAGCTTCGTGCTGGCCACTCCGTTGCAGCTGGCCAACCTGATTTCCTCGGTTTTCAACGGGGGTCACATCTACGCCCCCCAGACAACGAGATGGGTCAGGAGGCCAAATGGAGAAAGTCTCTTTGAATTTCAACCTGTTCCGATCGCAGATATCGGCATCAAGGCCGAACATCTGGAAAAGGTCAAAAAGGCCCTGATCGGAGTAGTCAATGAACCACGCGGCACAGGTTCCAAGGCCAGGATCCAAGACATTGTAGTGGCCGGCAAAACAGGTACGGCACAGGTAGTGGGCATCAAGAAAGGGAGCGGCTCTGCAAAAGAGGAGGATATCCCCCTCAAATTCCGGGATCATGCCTGGTTTGTAGCTGTTGCGCCTGCCGCGGATCCCAAAATCGCCGTCTCCGTGCTCATTGAGCACGGGGGCCACGGGGGCAGCGCAGCCGCCCCCATCGCCCGGGAGATGATAAAGGCCTGGCTCCAGGTCCTGTGATGACGCCTCGGGCCTTAGGGTTGGTCTCTACAGAAAACCCCTTGTGTCCCTGTTTATTGAGCTGTTACGTTTTATCTTTCTTGGCCCAGCAAGCAGCGGGGAATTAAACCCTGCGGATTTCGCATCGCACCCCTAATGATTAGAGTAACCCGTTTAATCTGCGAAATCTCCGCATTAAACAAAACAGGTTCGTAACCGTTCACGGGTGATTTTTGGTCAAATTTGGGATTGTCCGGCTCACGTAACAGCTCAATAACCCGGGGCAGGAGGGTTTTTCTGACGCGACTGCCGGGAGGGCGCCGTCTCTTCTTCGCTCGC
>JAGHEC010000232.1 GCA_021159525.1 Deltaproteobacteria bacterium
AATAAATGGGGGCAGAAGGGTTTTTCTGACGCGACTGCCGGGAGGGCGCCGTCTCTTTGTGACTTATCAGTGGGGGAAGCCGCAGCTCGACGAATGCGAGAATGCCAAAGTGGCAAGCCTGCCCGCCATTGCCTTGTTACCCATGTTACCTCCTTCTGCCATCGCAGATCCACGGGACGAAAGTCTTGGCAAGAACGCTCAATTGGCCTTGGCAGGCAAGTGTCCCCCGCAGATAAGTCACTCAAGAGACCAGCCCGGGGGCCCGGAGCGGAAGAAAAATTCTTCTGCCCCGGGTTATTGAGCTGTTACGTGAGGCGGACAATCCCAAATTTGACCAAAAATCACCCGTGAACGGTTACGAAAAAACAAAGCGATGATGGGGGCTCAAATGTCAAGGAGCTCTTTCAGAAACCGGCCGGTGTAGGAAGCCTCGATTGCCGCTACCTCCTCAGGCGTGCCTTTCGCCACGATCCTCCCTCCTTTTTCACCCCCCTCAGGGCCCAGGTCGATGATATAATCCGCGGTCTTGATCACATCCAGGTTGTGCTCAATCACCACCACCGTGTTCTTGAGCTCCACCAGGTAGTTCAATACCTCTAACAGCTTCTGAATGTCGGCGAAATGGAGGCCGGTGGTGGGTTCGTCAAGGAGATACAGAGTCCTTCCGGTATTGCGCTTGCCCAATTCCCTGGACAGCTTGATCCGCTGGGCCTCGCCCCCGGAAAGGGTGGTGGCCTGCTGACCCAATCTAATATAGCCCAGCCCCACATCCACCAGGGTCTTGAGTTTGTTCCGGATGCTGGGCACATTCTCAAAAAATCCCAGGGCCTGATTGACCGTCATGTCCAGGACCTGGGCAATGTTGTATCCCCTGTACCTGATCTCAAGGGTATCCCGGTTATACCTAAGCCCCTTGCACGCCTCGCAGGCGACATAGACATCGGGGAGAAAATGCATCTCAATCTTGATGATCCCGTCGCCCCTGCATGCCTCACACCGCCCCCCCTTAACATTGAAGCTGAATCGACCGGGTTTGTATCCCCGGGCGCGGGACTCCGGCAGCATGGAAAAGAGCTCCCGGATATAGGTAAAGGTCCCTGTATAGGTGGCAGGGTTTGAACGGGGGGTCCTGCCAATGGGGCTCTGATCGATGTTGATGACCTTGTCAAGGTGCTCAATCCCCTTGATTGCCCGTACCGGACCCACCCGTTCTTTGGAGCAATATAACTTCTGGCTGAGGGCCGGATAGAGCACCCCGTTGATGAGACTGCTCTTCCCGGAACCTGAGACGCCCGTGATGCACGTAAAGACCCCAAGCGGAATGTCAGCCACCACGTCCTTCAGATTGTTCTCCCGCGCCCCCTCAATAACAATGAAGTTTCCGGTTCCTCTCCGCCTTTTTTCAGGCACAGGGATGGACAGTCGGCCCGATAGGTAGGCGCCGGTCAATGAGCCCCCGCAGGCCATCAAGGCCTCCGGTGGCCCTTCAAAGACCACCTCGCCGCCCTTCACCCCCGCGCCAGGGCCCATGTCGATCACATGGTCGGCCGACAGGATCGTTTCTGCGTCATGTTCCACTACCAATACGGTATTCCCCAGTTCCTGGAGGCGCCTCAGATTCTCCAGGAGCCTTCGATTGTCTCTCTGGTGAAGGCCGATGCTCGGTTCGTCCAGCACATAGAGGACGCCCGCGAGCCGCGAACTGATCTGAGTGGCCAACCGGATCCGCTGATTTTCTCCTCCTGAAAGGGTCGCTGAGGCCCGGTTCAGGGTGAGATAGTCGAGCCCGACGCTCAACAGGAAACCAAGGCGGTCACGGATCTCCTTGAGCAACCTGCGGGCGATCAGCTCCTCTTTGGAATCGAGCCTCAGATTCTCGAAAAACTGATGGGCCTCTTCTATGGACAGGGCCGTCACCTCATGGATCGCCTTCCCCCCCACCCGAACCGCCAGACTGATTGGCTTCAGCCTGGCGCCCTGACACGCAGGACAAGGCAGGATGCTCATGTAATTCTCGATTTCATAGCGGAGCGGATACGAATCGGTCTCATGATACCGCCTGTCCAGGTCCGCTATAATCCCTTCAAAGGGACGATGATAGGCATATCTTAGCTCATCCTTTCCAAAATAAAAGGGGATCTCCTCTGATCCGGATCCATGCAAAAAGACATTCTGAATATCCTTGGGCAGTTTCCGGAAGGGGGTATTCATGCTGATCCCGTAGTGTTGGCACAGGGACTCCAGCATCTGCTGAAAATAGACCGATTGCCGGTTGGCCCACGGTGCAATAGCCCCTTCTCTCAGGGATAGATCCGGATCCGGGATGATCAGGTCGGGATCCAGATACCGCCGGGTGCCCAGTCCGCTGCATGCCTCGCAGGCCCCCTGGGGATTGTTGAAGGAGAACATCTGGGGCGTCAGGTCGGGGATGCTGAGTCCGCATTTGGGGCAGACCGCCCGCTGGTTGAAAAAAAGAATGGCCTTACCGACAACATCGAGGGCTGCGCTTCCGTCCGAAAGAGAGAGGGTCAGCTCGAGGGAGTCGGTGAGACGGCGCCGGATATCCGGTTTGATGACCAACCGGTCCACCACCACCTGGATGTCATGTTTCTTGTTCTTCTCAAGGATGATCTCATCGTCCAACGATTGGATCTCGCCGTCTATCCTGACCCGCGTGAACCCATCCTTACGTAGTTTTTGAAAGAGCTTTTCATAGGTCCCCTTCCGTCCCACAATCAGGGGCGCCAGGACCTGCACCCGGCTGCCGGGCTCGAGTCCCATAATCTGATCCACGATCTCTTCAGTGGTCTGGGAACGGATTTCAAGTCCGCATTTGGGGCAGTAGGGCCGACCCACACGCGCAAAGAGCACCCGAAGATAGTCGTATATCTCTGTGACCGTCCCCACGGTGGAACGGGGATTCTTGCTCCCGCCCCGCTGATCAATGGCAACGGCAGGGGACAGACCTTCGATGGAATCCACATCCGGCTTGTCCATCTGCTCCAGAAACTGACGGGCATAGGCGGAAAGGGATTCCACATAGCGCCGCTGACCCTCTGCATAGATGGTGTCAAAGGCCAGGGAGGACTTACCAGAACCAGACAGACCTGTAATTACCACAAACCGGTCTCGCGGGATATCGATAGAAATATCCTTCAGGTTGTGCTGTCTGGCCCCGATGATTTTAATAACGTTGCTCATCCGTATAAAAACCGCAGTAACAGCTCAATAAATGGGGGCGGAAGGGTTTTTCTGACGCGACTGCCGGGAGGGCGCCGTCTCTTTGTGACTTATCAGTGGGGGAAGCCGCAGCTCGACGAATGCGAGAATGCCAAAGGGGCAAG
>JAGHEC010000435.1 GCA_021159525.1 Deltaproteobacteria bacterium
CGAGGACAAACCGGGGACCCATCCGAAGGATGGGGTCTGAGTCGAGCGAAGCGAGCGAAGAAGAGACGGCGCCCTCCCGGCAGTCGCGTCAGAAAAACCCTCCTGCCCCGGGTTATTGAGCTGTTACTTCAAATTAATGCTCACCGATTTAGGTATCAGGGATGTACCTGTAATCTGTGGGCCAAGCCGTGTTTTCCTGTAAACGCGGCCGGCCCCATCTGAGGAGAAACCATGCTGGATCTCAAATTTATTCGATCCCATTTCGAAGATATTCAAGAAATGTTGAAAAATCGGGGAAATGATCTTGATATGTCCCGTTTTGAGACCTTGGATCAGAAGCGGCGGGAGATCCTCGCCGGACTGGAGGCCCTGCGGCATCAGAAGAACAGGGTGAGCGAAGATATTGCGGCCATGAAAAAAAGAGGTGAGGACGCCTCGGAGATCATTGCGGAAATGAAGGTGGTTGCCGCTCAAATCAAGGAGAAAGAGAAAACACTCCCGGGCGTTGCGGATGAATTGCATGACCTGCTCATGGTTATACCCAATATGCCTGACAGCTCGGTACCGGTAGGGAAGGACGAGGCCGGCAATGCAGTGGTGCGGACATGGGGGAAGGCCCGGGAAATGGATTTTGCTCCCCGCCCTCACTGGGAGATCGGGGAGGAGCTGGGGATCCTTGATTTTGAATGCGCAGCCAAAATTTCAAGGTCCAGGTTTGCCCTGTACCGGGGGAAGGGCGCAAGGCTGGAAAGGGCTCTCATCAGTTTTATGCTGGATATCCATACCCGGGAGCATGGCTGCACAGAGATCCTTCCCCCCTTCATGGTGAATGAGGCTTCCATGACCGGGACCGGACAGTTGCCCAAGTTCAAAGAGGATTTGTTCAAGGTGGAGGGGTGGGATCTTTATCTGATTCCTACTGCGGAGGTGCCTGTGACCAACATCCACAGAGACCAGATCCTGAATGAAGAGGATCTTCCGCTGTATTACGCCGCCTATACGCCCTGTTTCCGGTCTGAGGCGGGGTCCTACGGCAAGGACACGCGGGGGCTTATTCGGCAGCATCAGTTCAACAAGGTGGAACTGGTCAAATTTGTGAGACCGGAAACCTCTTATGATGAACTGGAAAAGTTGACCCGAAATGCAGAGGAGATCCTCCGGCGCCTTAATCTTCCCTATCGTGTAGTGAGCTTGTGCACCGGGGACCTTGGGTTCTCCGCGGCCAAGACCTACGACATCGAGGTCTGGCTCCCTGGCCAGGCCCTGTACCGCGAAATATCGTCGTGCAGCAACTTTACCGATTTTCAGGCGAGACGGGCGGGAATCCGGTTCAAGAAAAGGGGGGGAAGCGGGACAGAGCTCGTGCATACCCTCAACGGATCCGGGCTGGCCGTAGGCAGGACGGTGGTGGCGATCCTGGAAAACTATCAGGAAAAGGATGGGAGCGTAACTATCCCCGAGGCCCTTCGGCCGTACATGGGGGGGATGAGTGTTATCTCCGCATAACTGCCCCGTGCTGCCGTGCGGCTGAAGCCGCACCTGCCCCGGAGTTTTGAGATCATGCGGGAGATTCTTGCAACCCATTAATATGACGAATAAATGACCATGTGTGAATAATCAGGGTCGGATTGCTTATGAGCATGCATCATCCTTATTCTTCAGGCTGGCGGGAAAAGACCAGGATTTCCCAGAAAAAAGGCCTGTGGAGACGGATCATCAGGCGGTTTCCCTTCATCTGCCTGTGCTCGGGAGTTTTAGCGGCAGGCTTATTGGTCTTCTTTTTTGGGATTCCCCGGGTGATGGAACAGACAGGAGAGGCCAAGGTCCCCTCTTCAGGTGCAGAGAAGTTGTCCGACATGGTCCCGGGGTCCAAGGCGACTGCTGATTTTGATCTGGCGGCCCTCCATCTGAGTCCCATGCCTCTGACCGATCGATGGCTCCTTGAGAAGGGAGGCGAATCCCTTATTGTGGAGTCCTCCATCGACCCGGCGCTGCAAACCTACATTGCCAACCTGCTCCGGAAGTCGCACACCGTGAAGGCCGCGGTGGTGGTCATCAGCCCCCACGACGGCCGGATTCTTGCCATGGCCGGCTATGACAGAGACGGAAACGGGGACCGGATCTGTCTGGAAGCAGATTTTCCAGCAGCCAGCCTCTTCAAGATCGTGGCCGCGGCCGCGGCCTTGGAGTATGCCGGCTTTTCGCCGGACAAAAAGGTCTATTTCAATGGACACAAGTATACCCTGTACAGACGTCAGTTAAAGCAGACCAGGGGACGATACACTAATGAAATGACGTTGAAAGAGGCCTTTGGCTCTTCGATCAACCCTGTTTTCGGCAAATTGGGGATATATGACCTGGGCCAGGAACTCATGGCCAATTCGGCGGAGCGTTTTTTCTTCAATCGGTCGATCCCTTTTGATCTGTCGGTCGATACGAGTGTGGTAAATGTCCCGGAGGACGATTTCGGACTGGCGGAGATTGCCTCAGGTTTCAACAAGAGGACCTGCATATCGCCGCTACATGCGGCCCTTCTGGCCTCTACAGTGGCAAATGACGGCGTGATGATGCGGCCGTGGATTATCAGACGCGTTATTCGGGGCGATGGCGAGGTTCTTTATGAGTGTGAACCGGCTGAAATGGGCGCAGCGGTCAGCAGCGAGACAGCAAAGAATCTCCGGATCCTCATGGGGGAGACGGTAAAAAGCGGGACCTGCCGTCGCACTTTCTATCGGCTCCGGACCAAAAAGGCCTTCAAAAATGTGGAACTGGGCGCAAAGACCGGGACCATCAATGATCCCACAGGCCGTTTCAAATGCGACTGGTTGACGGCCTATGCCATGCCCCCGGACCGGGACAAGGGGGTCTGCTTGGCGGTGATGGGGATCCATGGAGAAAAGCTGGGGATCAGGGCCGCCAAACTGGGCCGGATCATCCTTGATTACTGGCTTTCTTTATGAGGATCCGCGCGGTCGGCCGCTCCGTCGAGGCATGCCTTCACAAATCCGTAAAAGAGGGGGGCTGGGAACTCCATCCTGGATTTAAGTTCCGGGTGGGCCTGGGTGGCCACAAAGAATTTCAGATCCGGCAGTTCAATGAATTCCACCAGCCTGCCGTCCGCGGAGGTTCCTGAAAACACCATGCCGTTTTCACTCAGGATCTGATGATAATCCGGATTCACCTCATAGCGGTGCCGGTGCCTCTCGCAAACCCGGGTCTTCTGATACAGGGCATGGACGAGGCTCCCCTCCTTTAGCACGGCCGGATAGGCCCCCAGCCGCATGGTTCCTCCCTTTTCTGTAATGCTCTTTTGTTCAGGCAGGATATCGATAATCGGGTGGGGGGTGTCGGGTGCGATTTCAGTGGAGTTGGCGTCCTCCAGGCCGCAGACATTCCTGGCAAACTCGATAACAGCCAACTGAAGTCCCAGGCACAGGCCCAGAAAGGGGATATTCTGTTCCCTGGCCAGCCGGATCGCCTCGATCTTGCCTTCAGTTCCCCGTGATCCGAATCCGCCGGGGACGATGAGGCCGTCCAGGGACTTGAGAAACGAGGCATCCTTCAGATCGGTGGTCTCTACCCACTTGAGGTCTATCTTGCTGCGAAAGTGGGCGGAGCAGTGATTGAACGATTCGATAATGGATGCATAGGAATCTTCCAGCCTGGTGTATTTGCCGCACATGGCAACGGTGATGCGTTTGTCCGGGCTCTTGATATTGTCCACCAGCCTCTTCCATTTTCTCAGATCGGGCGGGCTGTAGATATTGAGCTTCTTATGGATGATCTCAGGCAGTCCTTCCTGCTCGAAGATGATGGGGATTTCATAGATGTCGTCCACATCCAGGCCGGTAATGACCGCCTCCGCGGTGACGTCACAGAAGCTGGATATCTTGGCCTTGATTTCTTTGGTCAAAAAATGCGAGCACCGGCCGATTATGATGTCGGGAAAGATCCCGCGCTGTTTTAAGAGATTGACGCTCTGTTGGGTGGGTTTGGATTTTTGTTCGTTGACCCCGTGAGGGATGGGCACATAGGTGAGATGGATGTAAACAATGTTTTGTCTTCCCACATCCTCCTTCATCTGGCGCATGGCCTCCAGAAAGAGTTCATTTTCAATATCCCCCACAGTCCCGCCAATCTCGATGATGACCAGATCCGCCTGTTCCTCTTGGACTATACCAAAGATGTGGCTCTTGATGACGTCGGTCACGTGAGGAATGTACTGGACGGTTTTTCCCAGGTAGTCGCCCCTCCGCTCTTTTTTCCTGACCATGTCAAAGACCTTTCCCATGGTGAGGTTCCAGTTGGACTTGCACCTCACCCCCAAAAATCGCTCGTAGTGACCGAAGTCCATGTCTACCTCTCCCCCGTCGTCCAGGACAAAGACCTCCCCGTGTTCAAACGGGTTCATGGTCCCGGGATCCACATTGAGATATCCGTCGCATTTGATAGGGATGATCTTGAGTCGTGAGGAGAGAAGGTGACCGATAGAGGCGGCCGCGATTCCTTTTCCAAGGCCCGAAAGGACCCCTCCTGTAACCGTGATGTACTTGGTGGGCGTTTTCATGATGTTTCCGTATCACCTCAATAATTAGGGGGATAACTGCGAACCTAGTGCCGGGGCAGAAGAATTTTTCTTCCGCTCCGGGCCTCCGGGCTGGTTTCTTGAGTGACTTATCTGCGGGGGACACCCGCCTGCCAGGGCCAATTGAGCGTTCTTGCCAAGACTTTCGTCCCGTGGATCTGCGATGGCAGAAGGAAGTAACATGGGTAACAAGGCAATGGCGGGC
>JAGHEC010000001.1 GCA_021159525.1 Deltaproteobacteria bacterium
AAACCGGGGACCCATCCGAAGGGTGGGGTCTGAGTCGAGCGAAGCGAGCGAAGAAGAGACGGCGCCCTCCCGGCAGTCGCGTCAGAAAAACCCTCCTGCCCCGGGTTATTGAGCTGTTACGTGAGGCGGACAATCCCAAATTTAACCAAAAATCGGGCGTGAACGGTTACCTCTTTCCTTATTCGCAAGGGATAATCGCAATTATTTTCTCATTTTGCAAAAATATGGGTTTTGACCGACCGGCCCCACACTTTTTCCAGCCTGTCCATTTTATTCATATGATTATGAATGAAGGGAGCTTCCCCGAGGTTTGAAATGTTTGGCATGGGCTTTGCTAAATGTCGTTGCAAACAGTCATTCCAACATCCTCAGACTCCGGGAGCAGCGACAGCGTCCGCATACGAAATAAAATTTCCCGGGCGTTATGGTTTTCATGTTGAATGACCGGAAAACAAAATGGGCCAGGATCTGTTGTCTTGGGTCATAAACGCAAGAACAAGGGGGAAGGGCATTGGAAAATGCAGCCGTAAGGGTGAAACATGCTGAATTTCCCGGTATGATCGGGTACGAACGGGGAACCGGGCCTTGTTGCAGGGACGCCACCCGATATGGCGATATCATCGGCAATAGCAGGGGGATGCGCGAGATTTATCATCTGGTCGAAAGGGTGGCTGACAGCGAGAGCACCGTGGTCATCACAGGAGAGAGCGGGACCGGAAAGGGTATGGTGGCCCGGGCCATCCATAATAGGTCGAGACGACATGATCATCCGTTTATCACCATCAACTGCGGGGCTATCCCCGAGAACCTGTTGGAAAGCGAACTCTTCGGACATGTGAGGGGGGCATTTACGGGCGCCAGTGCAAACAAGCCCGGCAAATTCGAGTTGGCCAAAGGGGGGACAGTCTTTTTAGATGAAATCGGCGATATGAGCGCCAATCTTCAGGTGAAGATCCTGCGGGTTCTGGAAGAAAGGGAATTTGAGCCGGTGGGTGGTTCAAAGACCCTGCATGCCGACGTCAGGATCATTGCCGCAACCCATGCGGATCTGGAAAAGCTGGTCCGGGAGAAGAAATTCAGAGAAGACCTTTTTTACCGGTTGTATGTTGTGCCCATCAAGGTCCCTTCCCTCAGGGAGAGAAGCTCTGACATCCCTCTCCTTGTTGCCCACTTTCTTCGCCGCTTCAACAAAAAGAACCATCGACATGTGGAGGGAATCTCTGAAGAGGCCCTTAACGCCATGCAGGCCTATAGCTGGCCCGGAAACGTGCGAGAACTCAGGAACACCATGGAACGGATGGTGGTTTTAAAAGGGAAGGGACGTATAGAACTGCATGATCTCCCACATAAGGTTAACAACGGAAGCCGCGTGGCCCCCATGGGACACGTAGAGATCTCGGAAGACGGAATCGACCTGAATTCCGCTGTGACTGAATATGAACGCGCCCTTATTCTGGAGTCGCTGAAACGCACCAACTGGGTAAAGAATCAGGCAGCCAAGCTGCTTCAAGTGAACAGGACAACCCTTGTCGAGAAGATTAAGAGACATAAGTTGTCGGAGCTGCAGGCATCATAGATGGATTCCGCCCTTTGTCCTGCAGAACCCTGTCAAAGAAGTGACGCCCGGGAGAACGGCTGTTGACATGGGCCCCCGAGGCATCCTGTCCCAGGGCTGATAACCCCTGTCCCCAAAAGCGTGCCGGAAACCGTGGGGACCTCTTTCAACCTCTCACGATTTGTCTGATAAAGGCCTTCCGGTTCCCTCAAGGGCCTCTGATCTCCAATCATCCTTCCCCCGAAATAGCGCCCATCCGGAAATAGATTTTGGGCACGAGCGGGTTTCCAATCCAGAAGTGAAACAGGCTTCACATTTTACGGGCAGGCGCTGAGGTTGTGAAACTGGGGACCCGCTCGGAGAGTGGGGAGTCCAAGCGGAGCGCGGACAAAAAGGGCCATTTATGGATGGAAACGAACTAACGGCACATCTCTTGCACTGCCGAAACATTGACATTCCTGCCCGGATGACTGACAGAAGCATTCTCCCTGTGTCGGGAGACGCTGAATGTGAGCCTGTCCAGATCAGGGAGGCGGCAGTTGATTCGGCGAGGCGTATCAGCTCAATAATTCCGGGGATAACAGCGAACGTAGTACCGGGGCAGGATGATTTTTTCCCACCATCCCGGCAGTCGCGTCAGGAAACCCCTTCCACCCCTGTTTATTGAGCTATTACGGTGATGGATCGGGTTTTTTGAGGGTCTGAGCTGCATGGAGGAGCAATTGGATGCATCCTATTTTGATTGTGGACAATGAGATCGATGTGAGATCGTCCCTTGCGCATGCGCTGAGCAGGAACGGGTATCCGGTGGTGTATGCAGCAAACGGCATGCAGGCCCTCGATGAATTCGGAAAGGGGAGATTCAGCCTGGTGATTTCCGACATGAGGCTCCCCGAAATGTCAGGGATTGACCTGCTGACGGCTGTAAAGCGTCTCTCTCCCCAGGTGCCTGTGGTCATGACTGCCTCGAACGGGACCATTGAAAACGCAGTGGAAGCCATGCAGCATGGAGCAACGGATTATATCCTGAAGCCTTTGTCCTTGGAGACACTGGAAACGGTGATCCGGAATGCCTGCAGGAAGGCAAATGCTCAGGCCCGGGCGGTTTCCGGAGGGCGGGATCTGGAGATGATCTCAGGCCCCAAGACCATGGTAACCCGGGATCCAAAGCTCTTGAAGGTCTTGAAGCTGGCGAAAGATATCGCCCCGAGCAAGGCCACCGTGCTCATCCAGGGGGAAAGCGGCACCGGGAAGGAGCTTCTGGCCTCATTCATCCACATACAGCACAGCCGGGATAAAAGACCTTACATTGCTATCAACTGTGCTTCATTGCCTGACGGTTTGGCCGAAAGCGAACTTTTCGGGCATGAGAAGGGGGCCTTTACCGGGGCCATGAACCGAAAAAAGGGGAAATTCGAACTGGCAAACCGGGGGACCATAGTTCTCGATGAGATCAGTGAGATGCCGCTGCAGATACAGGCCAAATTGCTCCGGGCGATCCAGGAAAGGTCCATTGACAGGGTGGGCGGGACCAGTTCTATCCCCGTGGATGTGAGGATCATCGCCATCAGCAACCGGGATCTTAAGACGGAGGTTAAGGAGGGAAGATTCAGGGAGGACCTTTTTTACCGAATCAATGTCATTCCCTTGACTATCCCTCCTCTTCGGGAGCGAAAGAAAGACATCCCCATCCTGAGCAGACACTTCCTGGAAAAATACGGATCGCTTTATGCAAAACCCGTGACCAGGATATCCGATGCAGCCCTTTCCGTGTTAATGGGGCTTGAATGGCCCGGAAACGTAAGGGAGCTGGAAAATACCATTGAGAGGGCGGTCCTTCTGACGGAAACAGACAGCATTTTGCCGGAGCACCTTTTCCTTGAGCACGAGGAAGCAGACACGGATCCATCGCCTCGGATCAGGCCGGGCCTTACAGTGAGGGAGATGGAAAGGGAACTGATATGTCAAACGCTCAAGAAAGTGGACCACAACCGGACTCATGCCGCGGAGATGCTGGGAATCAGTATAAGAACCCTGCGCAACAAGCTGCGGGAATACAAGGCAGAAGGTCTTTCGGAACCTGAAGATTCATGAGGAGATGATGGATTCGGGAGGAGAAGATCATTATGGGACTGGAAGGACTGTTTAAGGGCGCATTCCCCGCCCTGGAAAAGGCCCTGGATCTGAGGGCCATGAAACATGAGCTGATTGTATCCAACATTGCTAACAAGGATACGCCCAACTTCAAAGCTTTTGACCTGATTGTTGAAGAGGAAATGGCAAGATCGGAGGCGGGAAGCGATCCCGGTCGGCTCCGGCGAACCCATGAGGGCCATCTGCCTGGAAAAGGATCCGTCGGAATATCAACGAGAATCAGAGACGCAAGAGGAGAGGAAAGGGCTCTGAGAGGAGATGGGAACTCTGTGGATATAGACAGGGAAATGGCGAAACTGTCTGAAAACAATCTCCTGTATGACGCCCTCGCGCAGATCATTTCAAGAAAGTTCGATGGACTGGAAAATGTCATCAAGGGAGGGACGTAAGAGATGGATTATTTGAGCGCTTTTCGCATCAGCAGTTCGGGTATGGCGGCCCAACGGCTTCGAATGGATGTGGCCGCAAGCAACCTGGCCAACATCAACACAACGCGCACGCCGGAGGGAGGCCCGTACCGGAGAAAAGATGTCGTCTTTGAAAGTGAACCGGTTCAGGGTTTATTTGAAAACGCGCTCGAATTGTCCCTGTCAAGGAAGGTATCGGGCGTCAGGGTGGCGGACATAATAGAAGATCCACGCCCCCCCCTCTCCAAATTCGACCCACAGCATCCGGATGCGGACAGCAAGGGATATATAAAGGTCCCCAGGATCAATCTGATGGAAGAGATGGTCAATATGATGTCGGCCGCTCGAAGCTATGAGGCCAACGTGACCGCCATGAAGGCCACCAAGGATATGGCATCGAAGGCATTGGAGATCGGGAGGTAGGGATCATGACGGATATCATCGTCAAGAACAGGCTTGAGACGACGCTTCCGCTGAGCGCGTCCGGCAGCGAGGCCCGTGTTGGGCCGGGCAGATCATTTGGACGCATGCTGTCAGAGGCCGTAGGCGAAACAGAACGACTTCGCAGGGCCGCGGATGCAGCCGTCGGTGACTTGGCGGCCGGCAGGAATGTGAGCATTCATAAGACCATGATCGCCATGGAGAAGGCGAGCATCTCCTTTAAGCTCATGATGCAGGTACGAAACAAAGTTGTTTCAGCCTATCAGGAAATAATGCGAATGCAGGTCTAGCAGGCCTGGACGTAAGACGGATGACGGTAGAAGAATGAGTATTAACGATATTCCATTGCAATTGAAGGCGGTGCTGCGGGGCATGACGCCTGCCAAGATATTTGTCCTGGGACTCGTGGCATCCCTTACCGTTGCCGGTTTCATCGTCCTGCTCACCTGGTCGGGAAACTCGGATTATCAATCTCTCTACACCCGCCTGAGCCCGGAGGATGCGGGGGCCATAGTGACCTGGCTCAAGGAGAACAATATTCCCTACAAGGTTTCTTCCGGTCATGATGCCATACAAGTTCCAAGCGATCTCTTGTATGAGACGCGACTCGAGCTGGCCTCCGCGGGCCTTCCCCTGGGGAGCGGCGTAGGGTTTGAAATCTTCGACAATGCCAGACTCGGCATGACTGAATTTGTTCAGAACGTCAATTTCCAGAGAGCGTTGCAAGGGGAGCTTTCGCGGACCATCAACCGGTTTGACGAGGTTGAGGGGTCGAGAGTCCATATCGTGATGGGAACGAAATCCCTCTTTGCTGAAAACGAGGAACCTGCCACGGCATCCGTTATCCTCAAGTTGGCCCGGGGAAGGGCCCTCAGCAAGGAGCAGGTCGAGGCGGTGGTCCACCTGGTGTCGTCCAGCGTGTCAGGGCTTAAACCGGAAAACGTGACGGTGGTGGACAATCATGGGAAGATGCTAGCCGGATCCGGAAGCCGGTCCGGGGAGGGGCCTGTCAATTCGGATCAACTGGCATTGCAGGAGAAGCTGGAAAAAGGGCTGGAAGATCGCGTGCGCACCATGCTGGAGACCGTGCTGGGGCCGGGGAAGGCCGTTGCCAGGGTATCCTGCACGCTCAACTTCACGAAAGAGGAGAAGACAGAAGAGCGTTATCGTCCCGACAGCAAGGTAGTGCGAAGCGAGCAGATCCTGAATGAGACCTCCGGAGGTCTCCGGAGGGCTGAAAAAGGGGTTCCCGGGATTCTATCCAATACCGCAGAGGGACAAGCCGCTATGGCCGGGAAACAAGAGTCCGGGTCGTCTATGAGCGAAGGCTTCAATAAGCAGGAGCGCACCGTTAATTATGAGATCAGCAGGGTGACAAGCCATATCCTGGAAGGCTGTCCCAGGGTTGAAAGGGTTTCGGCCGCTGTGGTGGTCGACGGCATCCATACTTATGTTGAAGGAGAGAAAGGAAAGGGTGAGTGGAAATACAGCCCGAGGTCGAGCGAAGAGATGGCCAAGATCACCAAGATTGTAAAAAGAGCCATTAATTTTAATGCGGACCGCGGAGATCAACTTGAGGTGGTCAATATCCCGTTTAAAAAGGTCGATGCCGTGTGGGAAGAGGGGGCAGAAGGAGGCGCGAATAAGTGGCTCTCCTATGCCCGGGAGTATGGCCCTTCCGCCAGGACCATATCGGTGGTTGCCTTTCTTTTCTGCGTATTCCTGTTTGTAGTAAGGCCGCTTCTGCGATGGCTGACCAGCACCGCAGGTCCCAAAGAAAAGGCCCTGATGCAGCTTCCCAAGACCGTATCGGAGATAGAGAGTGAATATGTGGAAAAATCTTCCAAAATAGAGCAGGCCGCCAGACTCCTTGCATCCGATGAAGAGGGCTCCGTCGATCTCATGCGAAGATGGTTAAGTGAAGGAAAAGCATAATGTATTCCCGGCATCAGCTCACAACCGGGGGGCCTACCCGAAGGGCGGGGTCTGAAAGGTTGATTAAAAGGCCAAAGAAGGGCAGCGCCTATGGACCCTAAACATCTGCCTGGCCCGATCAAGGCCGCTATTCTCATTCAGTCTTTAGGAAAGCCGGTATCCGAAAGGATCCTGAGCAGGCTGGAAGAAGATCAGCGAAACAGGATCAAGGAACACCTAGCCCAGATGGGGGAAGTATCGGCCGATCTGGCCGAGAAGGTAGCTGAGGAGTTTCTTGAGCTTTCGGAGCAGAGGAAAACACATCAGATCGAGAATCCGCAGCCCCTGATTTTATCAGCCCCCGATGAACCGTCTCCGCCGACCCCTTCAGATAAGGCATCACACCTTGCGGCCCTCAATGCCCTTGAGCCTGACCACCTTCTGGAACTGCTGAGGGAAGAACACCCCCAAACCATTGCCATGATTCTGGTGCATGTCAGCCCGGAGGTTGCCAGTGTTGTGCTGGCTAATTTGCCTGACGAGACCAAGGCGGATGTGGGCAGAAGGATCGCGACCCTGGACAAGGTCGGGGCAGGGATGCTGGAGGAAATCGGAAAGATTTTTGCGGATGTTTTGAAGGAAAACGAGGAATCCACAAGCCATGTAAGGGGGGGGGCAGAGCTCATGGCTGAAATCCTCAACCAGATTGATCCCATGTCCTCGGAGGTTATCCTGGAGGAAATCGAAGAATTCGATCCCGACCTGGCAGCGCAGATCAAGCAGAAAATGTTCACCTTTGAGGACGTCGTCCTGGTTGATAACAAGGGGCTGCAGAAGGTATTGAGAAAGGTGGAGTCAAAAGAACTGGCCATTGCCCTGAAGGCAGCCTCCCGGGAAGTCAAGGAGAAGATCTTCTCCAATATGTCTGAACGGGCTGCGCAGATGGTGAACGAAGAGATTGAAATGCTGGGGGCGGTCAGGATGAAGGACGTGGAAGACGCTCAGCATGCTATTACGCGGATTATCCAGGAGATGGAGGACCAGGGAGAAGTGGTCATCAGTGGAAGGAAAGGAGAACAGCTCATTGTATAGGAACGGGAGCAGCAATCGGCGGGCCCGTGATGGGAATGGGCACGTTGTTTATCGCTTCCCGAGGCTCCCTGAGGACTTATCGGCAGGCCAGGGCATGGAGTCGTCCGGGGAAAACGGGTTTGAGTTCAGTTTTGAAAACCAATTCGCCGAACCCATGTTTTTGTCCCTTTTTCGAAATGGCCAGGAAAAGGCATCGGAAACCGGGAATCCACAGGAGGATGTCGAGGCCGTGTTGGAACAGGCCCGTCAACAGGCGTATCAGCAAGGTTTTGAAGAGGGAAGAAAGGTCGGCGAAGAAGCTGCGAAGGGACGACTCAAGGAGGCCGTTAAATCGCTTGAAGCGGCTATAGACGGGATCGAGGGCGCCAAAGAGGAATTGTATCGCGATGCTGAAATACAGGCGGTGGAACTGGCCCTGAGGATAGCCAGAAGGATTATCTGCAAAGAGGTCCCTCTGGATCGGGATATGATCTGTCGCGTCTTGAGAGAGGCGCTCAAAAAGGTAAGGGATCAAAAGGAGATCCATGTCAAGATGAACCCTGAAGATCTCAGGACGTTAGAAGATGGAGATCCCGGTTTGGTTCGTGCGGCAGGGATACACGGGACAGTAACCCTGGAGGCGGGAGAGGGGATTTGCAGGGGAGAGTGCGTGATTGAAACTGATTTCGGTGTGATTGACGCAAGGATAGAAAGCCAGATCCAGACCATTGAGGATGCCCTTAGGCGGATGCTTCAAGAGGGATCGGTCACGGGATAAATGGAAACGGGATGTATTCTTTGGACCTGAACAAATACTTCTCTGCCGTGGATGCGATTAGTCCCATTGTCGAGACCGGCCGGGTGGTAAAGGTGGTGGGGTTTATTGCAGAAGCGGACGGACCTGCATGCAGGCTGGGAGGGATTTGCGATATATGCCTCAAGGGGAGCGGGGAGAAGGTACAGGCCGAGGTGGTAGGCTTCAGGGAAAACCGGGTCCTGCTGATGCCTTTTGGAGAGATCAGGGGCGTGGGGCCCGGGAGCCGCGTGGTGGCAAGGGAGCACCAGGCCCTTGTCAGTGTGGGGCAGGCGTTTTTGGGAAGAGTTTTAGACGGTCTGGGGAGGCCTATTGACGGCAAGGGCCCTGTTGCAGTCGAAGCGGCATATCCCATTTACGGAAAACCCCTCAACCCCTTTTTAAGAAAACGGATCCGGGAGCCGCTGGACCTGGGGGTCAGGGCCATCAATGGGGTTATGACCGTGGGCCGGGGGCAGCGGATTGGCATTTTTGCAGGGTCCGGTGTTGGGAAGAGCGTCCTTTTGGGGATGATTGCCCGTAATACCCGTGCAGAGGTCAATGTCATTGCCTTGATCGGAGAACGGGGAAGAGAGCTGAACGAATTCATACAAAAAGACCTGGGAGAAGAGGGCCTGAAGAAATCGGTTGTGGTCGTAGCAACATCGGACAGTCCGCCTCTCATACGGATGCGGGGGATTTTCGTGGCCACTGCTATTGCTGAATATTTCCGGGACCTGGGAAAAGATGTGATCCTCATGACAGATTCCCTCACCCGCTTTGCCATGGCCCAAAGAGAGGTGGGGCTTGCGGTCGGCGAGCCTCCCACCAGCAAAGGATATACCCCCTCGGTGTTTACGCTCCTGCCCCAGATCCTGGAAAGGGCCGGGACCTGTTCCGGAGCGGGCGCCATTACCGGCCTTTATACGGTTTTGGTAGAAGGAGACGATATGAACGAGCCGATTGCCGATGCCGCAAGGGCCATACTGGATGGTCATATCGTCCTGTCGCGGGACCTCGCCGCACAAAACCATTACCCGGCCATTGATGTCTTGAGCAGTGTGAGCCGGCTGATGGAGGATATTTCAGACAGCAAGCACAAGGAGGCTGCCGGCCGGCTCAAGGAAGTGCTGGCGACCTACAAGAAGGCCGAAGATCTTATTAATATCGGCGCATATGCCGCGGGGAGCAATCCTAAGATCGATTATGCCATCCAGATGATCGATCGAGTTCATGCCTACCTGAAACAGGGAATTGCCGAAAAGGAATCTCTTGAGACCAGCATCCAGAAGCTGTGCGACATGTTTCAGCAGGCTTCCAAGGGCAGTTCATGAACAGGTCTGATGGAAATTCCATTGGGCCGGCAGGCAGGTTCTGACGACCATCTCAGCCTTGGGGCGCCATGTATCGATTCAGCCTTGAAACAGTGCTGACACACCGAAAGCATATTGAGGACACGCTGTTAAAGGCCTTTTTG
The DNA here is from genome assembly GCA_021159525.1 of Deltaproteobacteria bacterium. Lineage (GTDB taxonomy): Bacteria > Desulfobacterota > DSM-4660 > Desulfatiglandales > Desulfatiglandaceae > AUK324. The sequence continues at coordinate 9,813 of JAGHEC010000001.1, forward strand.
GACGCAAAGAAAGACCTGCACATAGAGAAGAAGAAGCTTGCCTTTTTTGACCGAGTTGCGCGGGAGATCCTCCAAGAGCTTAAAGAGAGAGAGAAAATGGGCACAAGTATTTCTCAGATTGCCCTGTATCATGGTTATATTCAGGAGATTGGCGTTAAACGGGAACTGCAGGCGCAAAGAATTGCAGAGGCAACGAATCGCCTGCGGGAGAAGTACAATGCCCTGGTAGAGGCCATGAAGAATCGAAAGATCCTGAACAAGCTCAAAGAAAAGGAACTGAAAATATACATAAAGGAGATGCAAAAGGAGGAGCAAAACCTGACGGACGAGATTGCCGTCAACAGGTTTAACAGCAACAGAAGGTCCCCGTAGATTCCACCGCGACAATCGCCCCGTACATTCCTGTCAGTCCCCTGCCCCCTCTTATTTTAAGCCTTACCGGTAACAGCTCAATATTTAGGGGAAGCACAGTGTACGTACCGCCGGGGCAGGAGGATTTTTCTTCCGCTCCGGGCCTCCGGGCTGGTCTCTTTTCAGTGACTTATCTGCGGGGGACACCCGCCTGCCAAGGCCAATTGAGCGTTCTTGCCAAGACTTTCGTCCCGTGGATCTCCGATGGCAGAAGGAGGTAACATGGGTAACAAGGCAATGGCGGGCAGGCTTGCCCCCTTTGGCATTCCCGACTTCGTCGAGCTGCGGCTTCCCCCACTGATAAGTCACGAAGAGACGGCGCCCTCCCGGCAGTCGCGTCAGAAAAACCCTTCTGCCCCCATTTATTGAGCTGTTACAATAGTCCTTTTATGCATTATGTTGCCACAGCTCTGACAGACTGAGATGATCGTGGCGCATCTTGTCTGAAGCTATTCGCCGCCCCCGCCCAACACAGCGTAAAGCCTCACATGACTGACACGCCCGAGCAGGCGGAGATCAATAAGCGCCTGCTGCTGCGCATAGAGGGATCGCTGCGCAACGAGGACATTCAGGTAGGTGTCAATGCCTTTTTCATAGCGTATATTAGACAGCCGATACGTTTCCTCGGTCGCACGGACCAGGGATTTCTGAGCAGCCACCTGCTGGTTTATCGTGCCCTGTACCGCCAAAGAATCGGCCACTTCCTTGAAGGCCGTCTGGATGGCCTTTTCATACTGGGCCAGGGCGATTTCCCGGTCGGCTTTGCTGACGCGCAGTGCGGCCCAGACGCGCGGGTCAAAAATCGGCATACTGATTTGCGGTATAAAGTTCCAGACACCTGAACCGGATTTAAACAGGCCGGAGAGGTCGGCGCTTGCGGTTCCCGCTGAGGCGGTCAGGGAAATACGGGGAAAGAAGGCGGCCCGGGCTGCGCCAATAAAGGCGTACGCCCCCTTGAGCCGATGTTCCGCCGCCACAATATCGGGCCGGTTCAAAAGCACCTCGGAGGAAAGCCCCGGAGAAATTCCCTTGAAGGAACTCACGCTGTCCAAGTCTGCCGGCAGTAGCTCATCCGGCACTGAGGAGCCTGCAAGGAGATTCAGCGCGTTCTGATCCTGCGCCGCATATTGCATGAAGCGGGCGATATCTCTTTGCGCCGCATCCACCCGGGTCTGGGCCTGGCGCAGATCCAATTCGGTGGCAAGCCCAAGTTCAAAACGACGTTTGATTAAACGATAGCTGGCCTGCTGGGTCTCAAGGGTGGATCGGGCCAGCTTGAGGTTGCTCCGATCCGCTGCAAGGGTCAGGTATGCCCTCGCAACCTCGGCCACCAGGGCGACCTGTGCGCTGCGCCGGGCCTCCTCCGTGGCGAGATACTCTTCTAACGCCCGATCTTTCAGACTGCGAATGCGGCCGAAAAAATCAAGCTCCCAGGAGGCAATCCCGAGGTTGACGCTATATTCTTCCATTGTAATGGATTTCCCGGTGGTGGAGAGGTCGGCCGGCACCCGCTGCTTGCTTCCGCTGCCCCCCGCATTGAGCGCGGGAAACAGTTCCGCCCGTTGAATACCGTAAAGCGCGCGGGCCCTTTCCACGTTCAGTGCCGCAAGGCGCAGATTGCGGTTGTTGCTCAGGGAAGTTTCAATAATCTTTTGGAGCCGCTTGTCGGTAAAAAAATCCTCCCATTTAAAGTCCGGGACCGTCGAGGTTCCAGCCGGGGTTTCCGCATCTTTGTAAGCGGCGCCTTGAGGCCACCGGGTCGGAATGGGCGCCTTGGGCTGCGTGTATTCCGGGGCCAGGGAGCACCCCCCGAAAAAAAACACTATCCCGATTAGCAGAAACAATCGTCGTCTATTCATGTGATTGTCCCTCCGACGTTATTTCTTCGACGTGCTTCATTGTAACGCGCTTCCTGTGTTTGCCAAGTGCCTTATAAATAACAACTTAAAAGAGCGCGCCAAACTGGGTCCCCAGAGGGGAAGGGGTC
>JAGHEC010000419.1 GCA_021159525.1 Deltaproteobacteria bacterium
CCATGAGACCGTAACCCCATTCAGGGACCGATTGGCCATGACCGGGATGGCCGCCGCCATGTCTCCCTGCCTTGAAACCCTGGACCTGGAAGGGAAACGGCCCGGGCACTCCTATTCTATCGAGACCTTGAGGGATCTTCACCGCACGCTTGGCCCGCATGCGGAGATCTTTTTTGTGCTGGGAATGGATGCCTTTCTGGAAATCAAGACATGGAAGGAATACCAGCATCTCTTTGATTATGCCCACTTCGTGGTCATCGGCCGTCCGGGGTTTGAGACGGTCCCCCTGAGCAAGGCGGTATCGGATCTGAGGACGGCGATGGACCTGACGCCAACAGGCCCGGACGTATTTGCAGTTCCCTCAGGCAAGACTGTCCGATTGATCAGGACCACCCTCATGGATATATCTTCCACGCGCATCAGGAATCTCGTGGGGGCCCACAGATCCATTCGGTTTCTGGTCCCCGAGAAAATTGGGAAATATATTGCAGAAAATAGACTTTATCGGTAACATGGGTTATCTCAATAAGCCCTTTTTTACAGGGTGTGCGTTTTTGTTATTTGGCAATAGCTCAATGAACAGGGGCAGGAGGGCTTTTCTGAAGAGACCGGCCCGAAGGCCCGGAGCGGAAGAAAAATTATCCTGCCCCGGCACTACGTTCACTGTTATCCCCCTGATTATTGAGGTGATACGTTATTTGGAAATTGACTGATTATTTTTATGAGCATGCCTGTCGGCCGAAACAACGTGTTTCATGAGTAGTTGTTATTGATGATGGCATCCATCGACAAAGCGCGGCTCTGTATGAAGACCATCGGGGAGCGCAAGGCGGTTGATCCTGTCCTCCTCCATGTGGAGGGCCTCACGTCGGTTGCCGATTATTTTCTGATTGCCAGCGGAAATTCCACCAGACAGGTGCAAGCCATCGGCCGCCACCTCCAGAGGACCCTCCGGGAGGCAGGTCTTCGCGCATATGGCACTGAAGGGGAACAGGAGGGCCAATGGGTCCTCATGGACTACGGCGACGTGGTCATCCATATCTTTTATCAGCCGCTGCGGGAATTTTACGATCTGGAGGGTCTTTGGAGCGAGGCCCCCCGGATGCAGGCGAGCGATGGGACCATAAAGGATGTTGTCCCATGAAGCGAAGATCTCGCGCTATTCTCTGTCGAATGATCTGTGGATGTCTTTCGGTCCTGTTTATATGGATTTCCTCCCCCCTTGTATCGGAGACTTGGGCGCTTTCCATTGAAGAGGAGCGCAAGATGGGGGAGGAGTTTATGGCCCGGGTTCTGGTCCGGCTCCAGCTCGTGGACGACCCCTTTGTCAATGAATACATCAACGACTTGGGGCAATACCTGATTGTCCCCCTGGAAACCAAGAGCTTTCCCTTTCATTTTTATGTGATCAAGGACAACACCCTGAATGCCTTTGCTGCGCCGGGCGGTCATATTTTTGTCTTCTCGGGGCTGATAGAGGCCATGGACACCCTTGATGAGCTGGCCGCGGTCATTTGCCATGAAATCGGACACATCGCGGCCCGGCATCTGGCCCAGCGGATTGAGCAGAACAAGGCCATCGGGCTGGCTACCCTGGCCGGGATCCTGGCCGGAATGTTCCTCGGGGGCGAGGCGGCGGGGGCTGTGATGACCGGATCCATTGCCGCGGGTTTGCAGGCTCAGCTCCATTACAGCAGGGAAGACGAGCGCCAGGCCGACCAGTTGAGCTACAAGTATATGGTCCCGAGCGGGTTTGATCCGGGAGGCATGGTGGAGGCCCTCAACAAAATCCAGAAAGGGAGCTGGATAGGCACAGGAAAGATTCCGGCCTATCTTCTCACCCATCCCACCGGGCCCGAGCGAATGGCCAATCTGGAGGCCATGTTGAACGAATACAAGCCGATGCCCCTGACCAAAGAGGCCAGGCGCCTCAGGTCCCGCTTTCCGGTGTTCAAGGCCGTTGTTACTGCCAGGTGCCTTGATCCCGGGGATGCGGAAAGGGCCTTTAAAAGGGGGATGGAAAAAAACCCTGACGCTGCGCTGCCCCGTTTCGGGCTTGGGATGGTTTATATGGAACAATCCAAATATGATGCGGCCATTCCTGAATTGAAGCGAGCGCTCGAGGGAATGCCCGATTTCATTCCCATCATGAGGACGCTGGCCGAGGCCTATCAGAGGAAGGGCCAGGACAAGGAGGCCCGGGCCGTGTTGGAAAAGGTCCTGAAACTGGACCATGGGGACAAGACAGCGCTGTTCCTCCTGGGTATTACCTATGAAAATGCGGGCCAAAACCGGGAGGCCCTGAGGCTTTTTGAGAAGCTTTCCTACCTTCCACCGGTGAAGGATGACGTATTTTATCACCTGGGTCTTCTGTATGGGAGGCAAAAGCATCTGGCGCTTGCCCACTATAATTTCGGTATCTACTTCAAGAGACAGGGAAAGCCTCAAAAGGCCCGGTTTCATTTCAAGAAGGCCGGGGAACTGGCCGGGAGAGATCCGGCGCTCCGCAAAAAGATCCGGAAAGAGCTGGAAGGCCGCGGGATGGAAGGGACATGAGAGGCGAGAGGTAAGGCGTCAGGCGCAACGGCAATTCCTGTAGGGAATGCCGTAAATCCTTGCGTCTTTGGCTTTGTGTGAGACATTTTCAGATGCGGGTTTCAGGCCGCTTGGGATGAAAGGAGGATTGCCATGGCTGGACATAACGGAAGCGGATCCAAGGAATTTGAAAAGGCGCTCGAAATCGGTCGTCCGTCCAACATTATGAAGTTGTTTCCCAATTCAAGGGCCTTGATTGTCAGCGGGAAGGTGATTGACCGGGCCCTCGTCAAGAAGGGCAAGGCCATGACCATTGCGGCCAACGGCCGGAACCGGTTTGTGATTCACGGGGCCCTCAAGGCGGCCCAGCGTGCCAACGCGGCCATTATTATCGAGATTGCCAAGTCCGAAGGGGGGGCGAACCCCTACTGTGCTGTCAACTACTGGAATATAGCCACGCTCGTGGACGCCGCGATGAACGAGCTGGGCATTACCGTGCCGGTGGCCATCCATGCGGATCATTACGGCATCAAGGGTTCCGAAGACGTCGAGGCGGCCAAGACCGAACTTCCCTCCATGTTCGATGCAGGGATCACGTCGGTGGCTATAGACGCATCCCACCTCCCGGACGACGAAAACCTCCTGGCTAACCTGGCCCTCAGTTCTTACCTGCCCGGATGGGCCGGTTACGAGACCGAGGTCGGGGAGATCAAGGGAAAGGAAGGCCTGTCCACGCCGCAAGAGGCCCTCTTCCTGATCCAGGGGCTCAATGCGCACGATATCTTCCCGGACTGGATTGCCCTCAACAACGGGACTACCCACGGGATTGAGGCAAGCGATGCAGGTATTCAGGTCCCCCTGACCGTGGAGATCCACAATGCCCTGGCCCCATACGAGATCTCAGGGGCCCAGCACGGGACCTCCGGCAACAGTTCCGAGCGTCTCAGGGAGATTGCGCAAAAGACCCGAACCACCAAGGCCAATGTGGCCACGGCCCTCCAGATGATCTCGTGGGGCGTAGAGGTTAATGACTATGGCAACGCCATCCTGGATCAAAACGGCGAGTTCAAGAAGGTCTCGACCAACGGCGTGACCGATGAGATGTGGGAGCAGATGGCGGCATACGCCAAGGAACAGGGCCTTAAGGGCGGTAATTACAAGAAACTGAACCTCCCCTTTGAAAACAAGCTTTTGGGCCTCCCCCGGGAGATCAGGGAGAGGATGGTCAAAGGGGTGGAAGATTTTGTTTATAATCTGCTGGTGAACGTGTTTAACGCAGGTGACACTGCTCCATTGGGCATTGAGGCCATTTTGCAGGCAGTCTCCTATGACCTGGGACCCAAGGGGAAACGGATCGAGGATCCGGCTCAGTGGACAGAGGCCCGGATACGGGAAAGGGCCGCGGCCGTCAACTTTGATGATTAGTACCTGGACGGGGGCCCATGTCCAATGTGCCATCCATAGGACTTGAGGTTGTTGTTTTCCGTCCTTTCCGTTTTTGTCCCGGCCCCGGGGTGTATTTGGTTTTTGCCGCCCGCGGTATGGGGGTCACTGCCCCCCCTCCAAGACGGGACAACAAAATGCGTACGCAGCGCTCGGCGACCGCCCCCTGACTCGTAATAGTCTTTATGGAAAGGCAGCAAAGGACTACCGTCTTATGAAAGATTGTCCTTGGGGCTGGACCAGAACGAATTCCAACGCTCTGCTGCCGTTCTGAGGAGCTGTAACCGGTTTTTGTCCCGTCTTGTAGGGGAGGCAGTGACCCCCCGCGCGGGCATAATGTTGTGGGGATTTGAGTGAAAAGTTCGTCAGCGGGACAAGAAAATGGGTACGTGACGCTCGGAGGCCCGGAGCCGAAGAAAAACCCTCCTGCCCCGGTGGTACGTTCGCTTTTATCCTCCCAATTTATTGAGTTGATACGCCTAACCTTAACTGTATAGGTCGAAAGATTTTGGTTGTAGCAATGACAAACGCCGAGACTGACAATACCTCGTTCCACCTCTGGGTGGATGCCATCCAGGAGGAAGACCTGGTTTCAGGTTGCTATCTCGTGAAGGAAAAGCGCATGTCCACCACGCGCAACGGAAACGCCTTCATGAGCCTGGTTCTGGCGGACAGGACCGGCGATATTCATGCGAAAGTCTGGGAAAGGGCCGAGGCCCTCTCCGGTCTCTTTCATGAAGGGGATGTGGTTCAGGTTGCTGGGAAGGCCGGTTCATACCGCAACCAACTCCAGATCACCGTGTCCGGACTGGAGCAATTCGCCGGGCCGTTGGAACCTGAGATCTTCATAGAGGTATGCCCTAAAGACCCCGCGGAGATGATGCGGGATATCCGTGATCTCATCGGGGGAGTTCAGGATGTGCATCTTAAGGGGCTGGTGAAGAGCTTTTTGGCGGACCGGGAGTTCATGGCCCGCTTCAAGAAGGCCCCGGCGGCAAAATCATTTCATCACGCCTACTTAGGGGGGCTTTTGGAGCATACCCTCTCGGTCTGCCGGCTGGCCGTGCATGCGGCCGACCATTATCGACACTTGAATCGTGATCTGCTCCTGACGGCCGCCTTTCTCCACGACATCGGCAAGATCAGGGAACTTGGCTACGATCTGATGATTGACTACACGGATGAGGGGAGACTGGTCGGCCATGTGGTCTTGGGCGTGGCCATGCTGGATGAGAAGCTGAAGATATTAAAGGACTTTCCAAGGGAGCTTGCCGTCAGGCTGAGGCACCTCATACTGAGCCACCACGGCGAGTATGATTTTGGGTCCCCCAAGATGCCCAAGTTTTTGGAGGCCTTTGCCCTTCATTTCATCGACGATCTGGATGCCAAAATTAACGGGGTCGCCCGCTTCATGGAAAGGGACCGGCGCGAGGGCTCTTGGACTGATTTTAACCGCATGTTCGGCAGGTACTTTCTCAAAGGCGAGATAGGGCCGGCCCAAATGACCTCACAAGAACCTGAAACGACCGACAACCGGCAGGGCACCCTGTTTTCACCAGCCCGGGATTGATAGCCTTGTCCCGGCCATGCCCTCCGGCTGGTTTCCGGGCATGTCTGAAAAGATGCAACCCGAGGATAAAAACCCTGGTTTATCCGTTGGCACCTCCAATTATCCAATCCTTCCGAATCATTACTTGATGTATCGTAATAGCTCAATAAATAGGGGCAGGAGGGTTTTTCTGACGCGATTGCCGGGAGGGCGCCGTCTCTTCTTCGCTCGCTTCGCTCGACTCAGACCCCACCCTTCGGGCGGGTCCCCGGTTTGTCCTCGCTTTGCTCGGACTCCCCACCCTTCGGGCGGGTCCCCGGTTTCGTGACTTATCAGTGGGGGAAACCGCAGCTCGACGAATGCGAGAATGCCAAAGGGGCAAGCCTGCCCGCCATTGCCTTGTTACCCATGTTACTTCCTTCTGCCATCGCAGATCCACGGGACGAAAGTCTTGGCAAGAACGCTCAATTGGCGTTGGCAGGCAAGTGTCCCCCGGAGATAAGTCACTGAAGAGACCAGCCCGGAGGCCCGGAGCGGAAGAAAAACAGTTCTGCCCCGGCACTACGTTCACTGCTATCCCCCTACGTATTGAGCTCATACGGATTTTCCAGGATTTTATCCACTGAATATGGAGATGGTACGAATTGACTGCGTGCAAAGGCCGCTCGCCGGATCGCAATCGTATTCCTTGATGATAGTGATCGTTAACTTACACCAGATTGATGTCGGCCGCAATAGTGAAGTGGGAAAAGGAAAATATGGTATGAGGGGCGGAAAGGTCCCCGACCTGTTGGTTCGGGACCTTCCGCCCTTTGAGAGGGATTAAGCATTTCATTGAAGCTGCTGTGAAATGGGGCCGACCTTGCCGATGCTCTTGGGAATGCCCTCGTAAGGGGTCCACCCCTTTGGCTGGAAGGCCTTTGGATCGCGCTTTTCTTTGAGGATCTCGATACTGTCCATGAGTCCCTTGTAAAGACGCGACATTTCCAATGCCATGCCCGCTATCTGGGCAACTGCCTGAACGAAGTTGACATCCTCCAGGGTGGCCTCCCAGAGGGTGGCCGAGTAGACCCTGAGCACGCCGAGCGGCTTTTCACGGACGACAATGGGCACGGAAAGAATGGAGGCTATTCCCTCCTTCTTCGCCGCCTCCGGGTACTGGATGCGGGGATCGTCCGCTACATCGCAAATGACAACGGGCCCGTCTTTGAGAGAAGCGGAGATGGAATGCAACGCGCTGACAGGGCCCTTATTCAGATACTCCTGAGTCAGACCCATGGATGCCGCCACCTCCAGTTCGTGGGTCTTGCGGTTGAAAAGAAACAGGGCACAGCCTTTCATATCCAGGGCCCGCTTCACTGCCTCCACAATCAGCAATGCAGTTTCCTCGGGGTCCCTGGACAAAACACAGCCGTGTGTCACCTTCAACAAGGTTTCGTAGTTCATGATTTCTTTTTTCATGGCGCCCTCCTTTCTGTGAGGTTGTATAAGGTTTCTTGGTGCAACCCCGCCATGTCCGTTGAGGGCCTTCTCATCGGCGGCAGGGAACTCCCCTGTGATTACACGGACATACGTTTCTCGGGCGCGATCTGGCTTGCCTTTTCTCCCGTAAACAGGATCCGAACCCCACCCCTCTCTATCTCCGGCAGATTTTCTTGAAAGGTGTTCCTTTCAAAGGGGTGGATCTGTCTCAGGGAATTGGTGTGGATAATAATCCGGTAAACCCCGGCGCTTTTTTTTATTACATTCAAGACGTCCCACGCTGACGACCCATCGAAATCGCCCGGCAGCTTCAGGTGGAGGTTCTCGCTGTTACGAAAAAAGGTCCCTGCACGCATTGCCGGCGGGCCGCCACGGCCCGCTGAATGGCCCTTTTCAATTCCCTCAGGTCCGAACTCATGGCGCCGCAGGGCTCGCCCACCGCAGGATCGATATGAAGTCTGCGGCTTGCATAGAGCCCGGAGAGGATCACCGGCAAATCCTCGTAGGACTTTCTGATATCATGGCACAGACCCAGACCCTCCGGATCATCTGCCGGTGCATCCAGGATGACCACGTCGGGTCTCTTTTCGGCAATCAGTTCCATTAATTCCGAACCCGCATTTCCGGTAACCACCTCATAACCTTCCTCCCCGAGCTCGTCGGTGTAGAGGAGCAGGATAGCCGCATCCTCATCCACTACCAGAATTCTGTTCATTGGGCCCTCCTCTGCAATAGGTTTGGCGGGTTGAGAGACGCCTGTCGAAATTTTTGTCTGGCAGGCCGCTCTTTGGTTGCGGCCGTCAGGCCGGCTTGGGTCCTACGAGGGATCCTTGCCTTTCTGATGCGCTGCCTCCCCTTGTCAGGGCCGCCCCTCTTTTCCCAGACAGTAGGGACGCCAGGCGCAATCCATTCGATCGCAGTCCGTTTTCCCCCTCAGAAAACAGTCGGGGTTTCCTTCAGATCGCTGGATGCTTCGGATCAATGTGATAATGTCGAGATAGTTTTTTGATTTTTCCTTTCCCATGTTATGCGATGATTCTGCCCCGGATTCATGGCCTAAGCCTGGTTTGGGTTGATTTATGGTCGGATTCAGGCTCATGGCGTAACAGGTCAATAAATAGGGGCGGAAGGGTTTTTCTGAGGCGACTGCCGGGAGGGCGCCGTCTCTTTGTGACTTATCAGTGGGGGAAGCCGCAGCTCGAGGAATGCGAAAATGCTGCAGGGGGAAGTGTCCCCCGCAGACAAGTCACTCAAGCGACCAGCCCGGAGGCCCGGAGCGGAACATAATCATCGTGCCCCGGGACTACGTTCCCTGTTATCCCCCTGATTATTGAACTGATGCCTCATGGCTATTTCCACCACAATCGCAAATGGATGCTCTGAGGAAAAGCCTGAGGCAGACAGCCTTTGCCTGGATCCTCAGTTGAGAAAACTATGGATGACGGCAGGAGGATTGTCAATGGTGGGACAGGTTCAATTTGATAGGGGAAAGACCCAAAAACAACGGGAGGTTTTCCCGCGGACGCCGGGCTGAAATGCAGGGATCTATTTTTTCCAGAGGTCCACGTCGATGAGACCCAGACGGGCGGCGTAGCGGATCAGATCCATGGTGCCGTGGAGGCCGAGCTTGTTCATGATGTTGGTGCGGTGGTTTTCAACGGTCTTGGGGCTGATAAAAAGACGTTGGGCGATCTCTTTTCTCGAAAGGCCTTCGGCCAGAAGACGCATGACCTCCTGTTCCCGGGCGCTCAGTGATCCATAGCCTGCATCGGAAATTTTTTCTTCCTTGGCCGGCGATTCCATGAGCCGTTTGACCACCTGCCGCGAAACGGAGCTGTCCAGGAAATAATCGCCTCTCAGGACATATTCGATGCCCTTGAGGAGTCTTTCTGCGGCCGATTCCTTGACCACATATCCAGTGGCCCCGGCCTGAAAGGCCTCGGCAATGTAATCAATTTTGGCGTGCATGCTGACGATGAGGATCCTGGTATCGGGCAGGAGGGCCCGGATATCCCGGGTCAGTTGAATCCCGTTCCGGTCGGGCAGCGAGATGTCGAGCAATATGAGATTGGGCTGGTGGCGCCTGGCCATCTGGAGCCCCTCCTGTGCAGTGCCTGCTTCACCGATCACCTGGAACCGGGGATTCCGTCCGATAATGGCCTTGAGCCCTTCCCTGAAGAGGGGGTGGTCATCGATGATCAGGATGGAGGCGTTCTCAGGCACCGGCCGTTTCCTTAAAAGGGATTTCGATATGGATGTTGGTGCCCACCATCAGGCGCGAACGGATCCGGAGCGTGCCGTTCAGGAGACTGACCCGCTCTTCCATGCTCCCCAAGCC
>JAGHEC010000140.1 GCA_021159525.1 Deltaproteobacteria bacterium
GACAAGGACCTTGTCATTACCGGGATTAATTCCCTGAGCGATGCCGGTCCCTCGGAAATCTCCTTTTTTTCCGATAGCCGTTATCGGGACAACCTGCGCACGACCCGGGCCGGCGCCCTGTTGATCTCCCGGAAAACAAATGGGTTTAAAGGCCCGCAGATCGCAGTTCCCCACGTGGAACTGGCCTATGCCAAGGTGGCTGCGCTCCTCGCGCCGCCGACTTCAGTCCATGCAGGGATCAGTCCGCAGGCCGTGGTTCACGAGAAAAGTCTCATCGGGAAAAACGTGTCCATTTATCCGCTGGCCTATGTGGAAGAAGGCGCCGAGATCGGGGACGGGACCACCCTTTTCCCCGGCGTATTTGTGGGCGAAGGTGCGAAGATCGGAAAGGAGTGTCTCCTCTATCCCAATGTTGCCATCCTGAGGGGATGCATCATAGGGAATAACGTCATTATCCACTCGGGGACCGTGGTGGGCGGAGACGGCTTCGGCTTTGTCCGCAACGGCGCAGCATCCATCAAGATCCCCCAGATCGGTATCGTTCAGATCGACGACGACGTGGAAATAGGCGTCAACAATTGCATTGACCGGGCCGCCCTGGGAAGGACATGGATCCAGAGGGGGACCAAGACCGACAACCTGGTGCACATCGCCCACAATGTAGTTATCGGCGAAAATACCATTATTGTGGCCCAGGCAGGGATCTCCGGAAGCTGTCATATCGGAAGAGAGGTCGTTATCGCCGGCCAGGTGGGAATCAGTGACCATGTGAAGGTGGGAGACAGGGCCGTGATCGGCCCTCAGTCCGGGATTGCAAAGCAGGTTCGCGGTGGAGAGGTCGTCTCGGGCTCGCCAGCCATCCCTCATCGTCTCTGGCTCAAGGTCTCCGCACTCATGCCGCGGCTTCCCGATCTCAGTCAGCGGATAAGACGATTGGAAAAGCAGGTCGAAGAGCTGGAACAGAGCGTCCCAGGGGCCGGGGCGCCGGGTTCCGTGCGCGAGGCCGTAAAGGAGTAGTTACCGTGCATCTTCCCTTGACCTATGAAGATATTGTCCGGATCCTCCCCCATCGCTATCCGTTTCTGTTGGTGGACCGGATCATTGAACTGGAGCTGAACAAGAGAGTGGTAGGGATCAAGAACGTCACCGCCAACGAACCCTTCTTCCAGGGCCACTTCCCGGATCACCCCATTATGCCGGGGGTGCTTATCGTGGAGGCCATGGCACAGGTGGGCGGCGTGCTGGCACGCCTCTCGGTCCCGGGGATTATGGAAAATAAAGAAGGCGGTTCGGTCTTTTTTGCATCCATGGACAGGGTCAAGTTTCGCAGACCGGTCGTGCCGGGCGACCGGCTCCGATTCGAACTGGCGCCCCTGCGCACGGGGTCCAGGATCTGGAAGATGGCCGGAACAGCCACTGTGGATGGACACCTGGCCGCCGAGGCGGTCTTGGTGGCCACCATCGGGTGAGGGGATTCACAGGCGCAAATGACGAATCAAATACACATGAAGGCAATCGACGAAAACGGCCCCGGGACCGGGGAGCGTACAATCAACATCCATCCCTCTGCGGTGGTCAGCCCCACTGCTGAATTGGCCGATGGGGTTGAGGTCGGGCCTTACTCCACTGTGGGAGATCATGTTGTTGTGGGACAGGACACGGTAATCGGACCTCACGTGGTGATCGAAGGCCACACCCGAATCGGAGAACGAAACCGGATCTATCCATTTTCATCCATCGGGACCCCGCCCCAGGATGTCGGGTATCACAACGAAGACACGCGGCTCATCATGGGAAATGACAACGTGGTGCGGGAATACGTCACCATCAACCGGGCCACCACAAAGGAAGCGTGGGAAACGATAATCGGCGACAACAATTATCTCATGGCCTATGCCCATGTGGCTCATGACTGCAACCTGGCAGACCATGTCATATTGACCAACGGCGCCACCCTGGGAGGACACACCCATATCGCGGAGTATGCTATTCTCGGGGCATTTTTGGCTGTCCAGCAGTTCGTTCGTATCGGCGCCCACGCCTATCTGGGCGCCAAATCAGGGATTGACAGGGATGTGCCTCCCTTCATGATAACGGCCGGGCCAAGGGCAAAGCTGTACGGCATCAACCAGAAAGGGCTGATTCGAAGGGGGTTTCCTCAGAAGACCATCGATATCCTTAAAAAGGCCTACAGCATTATCTGGCGTGAAAACAGGAGCTTCAGGGAGGGTATTGCCCAGGTGAAAAGCGAGCTTCAGATCATACCCGAACTCCAGATGCTGCTGGATTTTTTGATCAGCTCCAAGCGGGGCGTACTGCGGTGAGAGGGGCGATGCCGGGTCCGGCTGCAAGACACAGCCGCATGGACGGCTCAAGGCGATGATGGCCGAAGACCAATCCACAATCGGCCTCATTGCCGGCGGCGGGCAGTTTCCGCTACTGATTGCAGAGGCCGCCAGAAAGCATGGCAGGCGGGTAGTGGCCGTGGCCCATCTGGATGAAACCGACCCGAGATTAACGGAGAGAGTGGACGACATTGTCTGGATCAAGCTGGGTCAGCTGGGGCGTCTGATTAAGGCATTCAGAAGTCGGGACGTGAGAGAGGCCTTGATGGCAGGAACCATCACCAAGAAAAAGATGTTCGACAATATCCGGCCTGATTTCAAGGGACTGGCTATCATGTCAAGGCTTGCCTTTTTTCATGACGACGATATCCTCAGGGCCGTGGCTTCCGAGCTGGACAGGGAGGGGGTCGCCATTGTCAGCTCCACCCGATTTCTGCCCGAACTCATTGCCCCTGAGGGATGCCTTACCGCAAGACGTCCCTCGAGGGCTGAAATGGACGATATCCGTTTCGGATGGAAAATGGCCAAGTCCCTGGGACAGATGGATATCGGTCAGTGCGTGGTGGTAAGAAAAAGGACCGTCCTGGCCGTGGAGGCCATCGAGGGCACGGATGCCGCCATCCTCAGGGGCGGGGAACTGGCCCGGGAAAAGGCAGTGGTGGTGAAGGTTAGCAAACCCAACCAGGATCTCCGGTTTGACGCCCCCTCTGTGGGCCTTGGGACCATTCGGACCCTCTCGCGCGTGAAAGGGGCCGTCCTGGCCGTGGAGGCCGGGAAGACCCTGCTGTTTGACAAGGAAACCATGATCGCCGAGGCCGACAAAAACCGCATTGCAGTTATTTCTTTGCGCACTCCGCCCGAATGACGCCGGATCACAGGACCGGGAACCATCTTTGGTAACCATTCACGGGTGATTTTTGGTCAAATTTGGGATTGTCCGCCTCACGTAACAGCTCAATAACCCGGGGCAGGAGGGTTTTTCTGAAGAGACCGGCCCGGAGGCCCGGAAAGGAGATCTCAAGCCCCCGTGAACGTCTACCATCTTTGTAAAGAACGCAGCCACTGGACAGGAACATCATCATATGGAGCCTAAAAAACTCAGAATAGCAGTCATCGGGGTCGGGCATCTCGGGGAGTATCACGTGCAGAAATACAAGGCCCACCCAGGGGTGGAGCTGACGGGCGTTGTGGATACAAACAGCAATCGCCTCCATGAGATAGCCGACCGTTACCACATCAGGGCCTACCCCAATCACCGGGACGTCCTGGACCAGGTGGATGCCGTGAGCCTGGCGGTGACCACCGAAATGCACTTTGAGGTAGCCAAGGATGTTCTGGCAAAAGGGGTGCACATGCTCATCGAGAAACCCATCACCTATGATCTCGGGGAGGCCGACACCCTGATCCGCATGGCCCGGGAACGGGGCCTGGTGCTTCAGGTGGGGCTTGTGGAGCGATTCAACCCCGCCATCGTCAAGATGATGCCCCTGCTCAAAAATCCCGTCTTTGTGGAATCCCACCGCATGAACCTGTTTACCACCAGGGGCCTGGACGTGGACGTGGTCCTTGACCTCATGATCCACGATCTGGACATCATCCTCAATATCATCCCATCCCCGGTCCGGGAGATCCACGCGGTGGGAATGCCGGTCATCACCGAGAAGACAGATATCGCCAACGCCAGGATAATTTTTGAAAACGGAACTGCCGCCAATCTTACCGCAAGCCGGGTATCCGGGAAAATGCTTAGGAAAATCAGGGTGTTTCAAACAGATTCCTATATCTCTGCAGATTGCGGAAAACGCCAGATCACGGTCATCAGCCTTGACAATCGGAAAAGAAATTCCCACAATTTTCCGGAAGTGACCACGAGCAAACGTGTGTATGCGAAAAGCGACCCCTTGAACGACGAGATCATTGCCTTTATTCATGCCGTCGCCAACAGGTCTGAGCCGGCGGTGACCGGCGAGGACGGACGAAACGCCTTGAGGGTCGCCCTGAACATCATTGAACAGATAAAGAGAGGACGTCGGAATTTTACCCCCCTTTTCTGATACTGCACGGCGTCGGCTGGCACTCATGGTTGCCGGCGAGGCCTCAGCCGATCTGCACGGGGCCTATCTCGTGAAGGCGGTCAAGCGCCTGTGTCCAGGAGTTGACTTCCGGGGGATCGGGGGCAGCCATATGGCCGAGGCAGGGGTCGAGATACTGGTCCCATCCTCGAGCATGGCGGTAGTCGGCCTGACAGAGGCAGCGAACAGGTTTCACTCAATCGTGAAAGCGGCCCGAATCATGAAGTCCGCCATGAAAAGGCTCCACCCGGATCTGTTAATTCTTGTTGATTATCCTGAGTTCAATCTCTACCTGGCCCGCATTGCCAAAGGGCTGCGCATCCCGGTGCTGTATTACATCAGCCCGCAGGTATGGGCATGGCGGAGAGGACGCACCAAGAAGATCGCCAGGCGTGTGGACCGCATGGCCGTCATCCTCCCCTTTGAGGAATCCTTTTACAGAAAGCGGGGCCTGAATGTGGATTATGTGGGGCATCCCCTCCTGGACGAGGCGGCGAGCGACCTGCCCTTCCCGTCCACCGGGGCAGGCCGGGTGGAACATCCGGTAATAGGGTTGCTGCCGGGGAGTCGGGAGGATGAAATCAGAAACATCCTCCCTGTCATGATTCAAGCCGCCGAGATCCTCAAGGCCCACTATCCTGATATCCGATGCACACTCCCGTTAGCCAGGACCATTGAGCGCGGCTTTGTGGAGACATTCGTCCGGCGCGCCTCAGTGGCCGTTGACATCCGCGAAAAAGACGTGCACGCCACACTGCGGGAGTGCCACGTCGCCATGGTAACCTCGGGAACCGTAACCCTGGACACAGCCATCATGGGCGTGCCCATGGTAGTTCTATACAAGGTGGCCCCTTTCTCCTACTGGCTTGGCAAGAAATTGGTCAAGGTCCCTTATATCAGTCTTGTAAACCTCATTGCCGGGGAAAAAGTGGTTACGGAATTGATCCAGGACGAGGCAACAGCCGAAAGGCTGGCAGAGGAAGCCCTTCTGCTCCTTCAGGATGAGGCCAACCGCAGGGCTATGACAACCCGACTCATGAAAATAAGGGATCTTCTGGGCAAGGGGGGCGCTTCCCAAAGAACGGCCGCAATAGCCATTGAGATGATGACGCAAACAGGGAGATGTCTGAATGGCCAAGACAGTTCTGGTAGTAGACGATGAAAAGAGCATCCTTCAATCCCTTACCGGCATCCTCTCAGATGAAGGATTTGATGTCCTGACTGCCGAAAGCGGGACCGAGGCCCTTGAGAAGATCAGAGAGTTGATGCCGGATCTGGTCCTTCTGGACATCTGGATGCCCGGGATCGACGGCATCGAGACACTTCAGAAAATCAAGGAGGACTACCCGAATCTCCAGGTGGTCATGATGTCGGGCCACGGCAGCATCGAGACCGCGGTCAAGGCAACCAAGATCGGGGCCTATGATTTTGTGGAAAAACCCCTTTCCATCGACAAACTGCTCCTTTCCATCAACAACGCCATTGAATACTACAGATTGGAGGAGGAGGTAGGCCTCCTCAAGGAAAAGGAACGCAACAAGTACCGGATCACCGGCAACAGCAAGGCCATCAGGGAATTGAAACAGCAGATCAAGATTGTAGCGCCTACCAATGCATGGGTCCTGATCTCAGGTGAAAACGGCACGGGAAAAGAGCTGGTGGCCCACACCATCCACCTGTTAAGCCGGCGAAGCCACAAGTCCATTATCGAAGTAAAC
>JAGHEC010000389.1 GCA_021159525.1 Deltaproteobacteria bacterium
GTGCGGGGACCGAATAAGGCGGTTGAATCGGGCCAGGCGGTCGGCCGGCATGCCCAGGTCGGAGACATTTAAAAGAACATTGGTTTTGTCGAGCAATCGCATAACCACCCGCTCGCCAAAGGCCACAGGGATGGTGGACACCCTGATGTCGACACTCCTGTCAGCAATGCGGATCTCGATCCGGCCGTCCTGAGGGAGCCTCTTTTCTGCGATGTTCATCCTGGCCATGATCTTAATGCGGGAAATCAGCGCCGATTGAATGTGCTTGGGCGGTGAAAGCATGTCATACAATATGCCGTCCACACGGTAGCGAATCTTGAGGGCATGCCGCGAGGGTTCGATGTGGATGTCGCTGGCCCTGGCCTTGACCGCCTGGGAAAGCATCAGGTTTACCAGCTTCACCACCGGGGCATCGCTGGTATCCTCCAAGAGGTCGCCCGTCTCCTGGATCTCGGAGAGGATCTGGCTGGTATCCTCGCCATGCATGTCCTCGATCACCTGCTCCGCGGAATCCCGGCTCATGTCATATGCATAATTAATAACAGACAGGATAGCCGCATAAGGGGACAGAACAACGCTTGCATGTTGCAGGGCCGGGAGTAGCATCAGGTCGTCCAACGGCTGAAAAATCAGGGGGTCGTTGATGGCAATGAGGGCTGCCTCAGGCGTCACCACAGGCGTCATCCTGTGTTTTCTGAGAAACTGGATCGGGATCTCTGCGGCAAAAGAGGTCTCCAGATCAGGCGCAAGGAGATTGGCCCGGACCGGCAGACCGAACTGGGCGCCCAGGGCCTTCAGAACATCGATCTCACTAACAAGCCCTTGCCGAACAAGAATCTCCCCCATGCGTCCTCCCTTTTCCGCCTGGATACGGAGGGCATCCTCAAGGTCCTGGGGCGTAAGCTCGGTTGTCTCCAAAAGTATATCGCCGATTGGTCTGTGCTGCATGAAAAAACTTTCCGGAGTTCAAGGTTGAAGGTCCGATATACGGACGGGATGGCGCACAACGGTTCGGTCAATTCGTCACCCTCATCATTCACCAGTCATTTAAAGTCTGAAATCTCAGATTTCAGGCATGCCCGGCTAATTCCTCGCCGGCACGCGAAATTCGGGCCTGTGATACATCTTAATGACACCCTCTTTTATGGTTTCAATCTGATTCTTCTTTTCCTCATACACCTTTCTCGCCTCGGCCGGATTTTGAATGATATGGGGTGTCAGGAAAACAAACAGGTTGGTTTTTTCAATCCGCTTGGAACTCGATTTAAAGAGCCATCGGACCAGAGGAATATTGCCCAGACAGGGCACCTCATAATCGATGTGGGTAGTATCGTCGCCGATCAGCCCGCCGATGACCACCGTGTTGGCATCCTTGACCACCACCGTGGTCTGGGCCATGCGCTTATGGGTCTCGGGCCGTCCCTTGAGGGCATCCACCGTATGAACCAGTCGCGTCACTTCCTGAAAGATCTTGAGGCGGACAAAACGCTCCTGAGTGATCTGGGGCGTTACCTTCAGTGTAACTCCGACATCCTTGTATTCATAGTTGCTGTAATCCAGACGGGCCTCGGTTGTCTCCTGCCTCACGAGATAAGGGATGTTCTTGCCCACCATGATCTCGGCCTCCTCATTGTCGGTAGTGAGCAACTGGGGCGTTGAGAGGATATGCACATCCGTGTCCTGCTGATAGGCATGCGCCACCGCGGCCAGGCCCGGAAATGTGATTCCTCCGATCTCGATCATGTGCCCGATAACGCCGAGAGAGAAACCGCTGCCAAGGGTCCCACCGGTGATTTTTCCGATTCTTGCGAAGTCGCCGGCGCTCGATCCCGCAAAGGCCCCCGCCTTTTTCCCGTCATAGGTAAAGGTCTCCACGCCTTCCCACTCAACGCCCAGGCTGAAATCCTTGTCGACATTGACCTCCATTATGAGGGCCTCGATGTAGACCATTGCCCTGGGGATATCCAGTTTCTTGATCACCTCCTCCAGTACCAGGTAATCATCTTTGGAGGCCATGATGACCAGGGAGTTGGTGGCTTTGTCCGCCACGATGCGTGCCTCCTTGGAGATCACAGGCGCCTTTCCCCTTGTCAGCTGTCCAGCCTGCTTCGAGGGAATACTCGTCAGGACCTTGGTGAGATCCTCGGCATTGGCATGCTCCAGATAATAGACACGTATGTCCCCTTCACCCCGCGGGGGTTCCTTGTCCAGCAATTTGACAAGCTGTTTGATCTTGCAGGTATCATCCTCCGATGCCAGCAAAATAAGGGAGTTCGTCCGTTCATCCGGCACAATGCGCACCTCGGATGTCATCTCCCGGGCCACCTTGGTTCGCGCCACCGTTCTCTGGAATATGGCGTCCAGGGACTTGGCCAAACTCGCGGCCGTGGCGTGTTTGAGGGGAATGACCGATATTTCCTCACCGATCCCCGGCACGTCAATGGCGCGGGTAATGCGCAGGAGCCGTTCGATATTGGAGAGAACATCGGTCACAATCAGGGTTCGCGCAGGTGGATAGGAGGCAATTACACTGTTTTTGGAAATCAGCGGGGTAAACAGCCTCTTCAATTTGTCCGGGTCCGCATACCTCAAGGGGATCAACTGGGTGACCACCTTGTCCTCAGGATCTGCCGCCTCCGCACGCAATCGCGTCTCCACCCCTTTGGACCTGACGTTGACGGCAGGGATGATCTTGATTACGCTCCCTGCAGGCACAGCGGCAAATCCATGGACATCCAGTACCGATTCAAATACGCGATATGCCTCATCCGGCGATATCTTTGTAGGAGAGACAATGGTGACCTTTCCCTTGACTGCGTGGTCAATCACGAAGTTCTTGCCGGTCAGTTCACTGATGAATTTGATAAAGACGGGCAGGTCCACATTGTCGAAATCAATCGTCACATAGGGCCCTTCGGTCCGATCTCCGGCATGCTTCCGATCCCCGCACACGGGTCCTGCCTCAACCGTCTTTTCTGTCTCCGTATCCGGCATCCGGGTGAGGACAGTCTTCTCCTTGGATCGGGCCTCGGAAGATACCCGTTCCAATGACACTGCCGGCCGAGTCTGACCAGATGCCTTTTCTGCCGGAGGGGTCCGCACCGGGGTCCTTTCCGGGTCCGACGGGCTTACCCCGTTCTCCCCTGAGATGCGTGCTCCCGCCGCAGGCAAGACCCAGAGGCCGAGCCATAGGGCTAAGCATACAGCGTACAGGATGCATGCCTTTTCCACGTGTTTCCTGCCACGAATCGATCTGTCCGGCATTGGGACTCATCTTCCTTTGTTCTTAAGGTGTTATGATTTGCGCAAAGCCCGGCTGACTTCGCAGGTATTCCAGATCGGCATCTTCCATGGCCCACATATTAACCTGAGGATCCAGGGCCGCGGCCCGTTTCAGATATCTGAGAGCCTTTTCGGGTTCCTTTGTCAAGGCAAAGAGACATGCCATATTATACCAGGGATCCACGTATTCCGGTTTGAGACGAATCGCCTTTTCAAAGCTTTTGCGGGCATCCTGGTAGTTTTGCCCGGCCATAAGGATCACGCCGAGATTGTTGAGGGCGGTTGCGCACCCGGGATCTGCCTGGAGGGCCTTTTCATAACAGAGCTTTGCCTCGGCCAGATTTCCATTCAGATGGTGCTGCTTTCCGGTCTGGCAGAGGGCCTCTGCACTCCCGGCCTTGTCTGTTGCCGGCCGGGCCGTTTCAGCCTGGGCCGGGTGAGCCAGTTTGGCAGGCGTAGTCTGCGGCGCGCTCGGATCCAACCATGAATAAAATATGAAAGCAAGAAAAAGCATACCAACCGCCGGGAGCCCTATCAAAACCCATCTTATCGCCCGGCGTGAATTCTGTAGCCGGGCAGACTCAAGGACACCCTTATAGGGTCCGAAACGTCTGTCCCGTTCCGACTGGGCCTTTTTCAAGGCCTGATGAATATAACTCATGAGACTTTCCGGAATGCTGTTGACCAGGCCGACAATCATGTGTTTCTGGTAAGATGTAAAAAAAGCGCCTTTTTGTCGATTAGCCGTTCGGGCAACAGGAAGCGTGTCCGGGAGCAGCCTTGGGTGAAATCGCGTTACCCGTCCCGCGACACCCGTTTAAGGGACGTAAGATGCCTCCTGGCAAGATCCTGGTAAATCGCCAGCCCGCTTGAGATCCGGTCCAACTGCTCCTTACTGATCGCCCGGATCACACGTGCGGGGGAGCCAATGACCAGGGAGCCTTCCGGAATCTCCATCCCGAAAGGAACAAAGCTGCCCGCCCCGATCAGACAACGCGAATTGATCTTGGCCCCATCCCCCACAATGGATCCCATGCCCACGAGGACCATGGAACAGATCTCGCATCCATGAAGGATACATCCATGTCCTACATGAACATCCGGGTGAAGAGTGGCCGGTTTGTCCGGAAAGGTATGAATGACGCAGTTTTCCTGAACATTGCTTCCCCGACCGATCCTGATAAAACCGATATCTCCCCGCAAA
>JAGHEC010000043.1 GCA_021159525.1 Deltaproteobacteria bacterium
CCCTCCCGGCAGTCGCGTCAGAAAAAGCCTCCTGCCCCTATTTATTGAGCTATTAACTTTGGCCTTTCTTGATATATCCCTTCCATTGGCTGCATCTGTTTCCCGGCAAGGGAGCCTGCTTGATCATTGCCATGCCTCCGGCAAGAAGCCTGAGAAATTAAGGCCTTCATTGTCTGCCTTTGTAACCCCGTCGATTGTTTTCCTTTTTAGATTCCGATATAATTCGGCCCTTGCTTGGATTAATAAACTGTTGAAAGGCCCGTTGCTGCGATCCGGGCTGTATTTTGAGAAGAGTAACATGATATCCAATATGGAAGATTTAAATGGCCATCCGGATGAAAGGCCATCGGGTGTGGCTCCACGCCCTCACTTATTCTATGGATGGGTGGTCGTGGCCGTGGCTTTTATCACACTGGGAATTACATTCGGGATCTGGTATTCCTTCTCCGTCTTTTTTCTGCCTATTTTAAACGAATTTGGATGGTCCCGGGCCGGATTGTCCGGCATATTTTCTCTTTTTATCCTGTCCCAGGCCTTTGCCGGTCTCCTCGCCGGATACCTCCAAGACCGGTTCGGCCCCAGGATCGTGATCCCGGCAGGCGCCCTGATCTTATCCGTTTGCCTGGTCCTTACAAGTCGTGCAGAGGCCATGTGGCATTTCTATGTGGTCTACGGGATATTTGCCGGTGCCGGGATCAGCCTTCTCGGCTTTGGATCCCACTGCGCCTTCATTCCCAACTGGTTTGAACGCAAGAGAGGCCTGGCCCTGGGAATTGCCATGTCCGGGATCGGATTCGGCATGCTTGTAATCATCCCTCTTGCCGAAAAGGCCATTACCGCCTTTGGCTGGCGAACCACTTACCTGCTGCTCGCTGCTGTGATACTTCTCCTCCCCGGGCCTCTCAATGCAGTTCTGTCGCGGCATAAACCGTCTGACATGAGACTCCGACCCGACGGCGATGAACCAAAAATTAATGACCAGAAGGCCCATCCTTCCATGGTCGTAGAGATCGTGGATTCCCAATGGGCCAGTCAGGACTGGACCCTTTCCAAGGCTGCGCGGACCAAACGCCTTTGGCTCATCGGGAGCGCCTTCTTCTTTACCTCTTATGTATACCAGGGCACATTGGTACACGCGGTTTCAGCCATGGTAGACATGGGCATCGAGAGGGAAACCGCTGCCTGCTATTTCGGACTCCTGGGCATTATGGGTTCAGCCGGCAAGATCCTTTTCGGCTATCTTTCTGATCGTTCGGGCCGGGAACGGGTCAACACCCTCGCCGCCGTGATCAACGCGGCCGGAATTATGTGCCTCATGCATGCGCAGGCAATGCCGCGACTCTTGCCACTGCTGTTTGCCCTCTTGTTCGGGCTTGGTTACGGAGCGGGCGCGCCCATTTTTCCTTCCGTAGCAGCGGATATCTTTCTGGGGCGCTCTTTTGGCGTTATTTTCGCTGTCATTGTCATTTGTGCCGGTATGGGCGGTTCTTTGGGACCTGTCATATCGGGGTGGCTGAGAGATGTCACGGGAACCTATTCCACCTCGTTCATGACAGCCCTGGCGAGCCTGTCCTTTTCTTGCCTGTTCGTTTGGCTGGCCGCCCCAAGAAAGGTTCGGAGGATGGCGAAGCTCCACCACGAAATGCCTGCGAAACAAAGGGCAATGCCCTGATTGCGATGCAAAAGGAGATTGCAACCGAGACAGGCCCTTTTGGCTTACATGGAGCCAATGATATCCCGGCGCTTGAGTAAACATATATGAAATGTATCACCTCAATAATTAGGGGGATAACTGCGAACCTAGTGCCGGGGCAGAAGAATTTTTCTTCCGCTCCGGGCCTCCGGGCCGGTCAGAAAAACCCTTCTGCCCCCATTTATTGAGCTGTTACTTTGAAATTCAGGAATCCAGGAATTTTGACGTAAAATAGGAGAGAAGCATATGGATAAAGCCCAGCTCGCAGAAATCATCCGGAGAAGGCTCAAACTTGAAGACCAGGACTGGTCTGTGATTGAGAAAAATCCCAAATTTCAAAGGCTGTTTGAAAACGCCATTGAGGCATCCAAGTATCGACTCGTGGCCGAGGTGATCGAATCCAAAGGGTGCCATTCAGGGCACGTGGTAGGGCAGAAGTTGATCTTTGACAACTCCGGCAATCTGCTTACCCGGGAGAATCCGGATCGGATATGCGCCTTTTTGATGCCCAACCTGACGGTACTCATCAACGCCTTTTTTGAAAACATGATGAACGGCCGGGACCCCAACCAGGTCATGTTCAACACCACCGGATGTTTTGATACCGGCCCTTCCTGCGGCGGGTGGGGACATGTAGTAGTCAGGATGACCGCGGAACGGATTTTGCGGTAATGGACTGTTCGTCTTCGCGCTTGAGCCACGGCCGCTTGTCAGGACCCACGATCCGCCTGAGGGCCTCTGCAATCCACTCAAAGGGAAGGTCGTGTGCAGGCGGGAATTTTTCTATATATTCAATATAAGGTCTTCCTTGCAGGTCCTTTTCAGGCAAGACAGCATCGCACTTCCCGTCAAATTCGACCACGGAAAGCCCGTTCGGCTCACAGAGTCTCTTGTCGAATGTGGCGGCAGCGCTGATCCAGCGGCCGTTCAGGAAAAACTGGTTGTAACCGTGTCTGGGAAAGGTGTTGACGCCCAGCTTGTCATAGATATGGGGGGCCAGGCGGTGGTTGGTGATCCTGGCGAAGAC
>JAGHEC010000353.1 GCA_021159525.1 Deltaproteobacteria bacterium
CTTGCCCCTTTGGCATTCTCGACTTCGTCGAGCTGCGGCTTCCCCCACTGATAAGTCACAAAGAGACGGCGCCCTCCCGGCAGTCGCGTCAGAAAAACCCTTCTGCCCCCATTTATTGAGCTGTTACTATCCTCCTGTCCTGTATGCAGGCCGTAAGAGGGAAGGGCGCTCAAACTGCTTTAGAAATCAGAAGGAGGGATAAAAATGATTCAGGTAACACGGTTGGACAATACGCAAGTGGTTGTGAATGTGGAAATGATCCGGTCATTAAGCGCTGCTCCCGATACGGTAATTACCTTTACGACTAATGACAGCATGATTGTCAAGGAGCCGGTGGAGGAGATCTCCAAGCGCATACTGGCCTATCAGCGCAGTATTCATTGCGGTGTGGATCATCTATTCCTCGAGTCCCCTGTCAAGGATTGCGGAGCTGCTATCCCCTGACGCCCATGGCAGGACCGAGGGCTGTTGCCGGCCTTATTCCTGTCATGCTTCAGCCGAACGTCAAATCCATGACAATTGAAAAGCGGTCCCATGAGGGCCTGTTTCGGGATTGCCCCTGTTCATCGTTCCCATGATGGCGGGGGCATCAATTTTTTCCCCGTGTCCCCACCGCCACGATGCCAGCTTTCCGGGATAATTAGTTGAATATCCATTCCTTTTTCTTCCCTACGCCGGAACATCATGCCATTGAGCATGACCCATAGGGGGCCTGTATGCCTCCATCTAGGGAAGCAGTCTGTGTCCGCTTAGCCTCGCAAAGGACCGGGGTCGGCGATATCGGAACAGATGGCACGGTGCTTGCTTCAGCACCTGATCAAAACAACGCGCAAAGGAGACTATCCGTTGGATCTTGCAACTCTTGCCGGCATTCTCTTTTCCGGCGTGCTGGTGATCAGCGCCATTCTGTTGGGCGGGTCAGGGGCCTGGTTTATCAACGGTCCGTCCTTTATGATCGTTGTTGGCGGCACCATGGGCGCTACTTTCCTGAGTTATCCCCTGGGGCAGGTTCTGGGGGTCTTCAAGATCGTTATGAATGTGTTTATTCATCGATCCCAGTCCACGGAGAAGGTCATCAATATGATGATCGAATTCGGCAGACTTGCCCGAAAAGAGGGGATTCTCTCCTTTGAATCCAAGCTTAAGGACATTGATGATCCCTTTTTCGTAAAGGGTTTGGAGCTGGCCATTGACGGTGTTGAATCGCAGGCAATCAAAAACGTTTTGACAACCGAGATTGCCTATGTGGAAGAGCGTCATGCGCTTGGCGCCGAGATATTTGTAAGTATGGGTTCCTATGCCCCTGCGGTGGGGATGCTGGGCACTATCATCGGCCTGGTCCAGATGCTGATGCAGATGGAGGATCCGAGCCAGATAGGCGCACCCATGGCGGTTGCACTATTGACCACATTTTACGGAACCCTCCTGGCAAACCTTCTTTTCCTCCCCATTGCCGCCAAGCTCAGAACGCGGAGCAAGGAGGAGATTTTTTTGAAAGAGTTGGTGCTGGAGGGGATCATGTCCATTCAATCCGGAGACAACCATCGCGTTATCGAACAGAAGCTGAGGGCGTTCTTGCCCAAGGGCAAGGCGGGTTCTTCGACCGAACCGGCGCCAAAAGAGAAGCCTGGCAAAGGAGGCGCATAGAGGCAAGATGGCGGAAGCGGCAAGGAAACGAAGGAACGGGGATAAAGGGCCTTCTTCGTCCGGGTGGGAGATTGTTTATACCGGCTTCATCCTCATTATGCTCTCCTTTTTTATCATGCTTTGCTCGTTTTCAACTATTGAAAAGTCAAAGGTGGAGCATTTTGTGGCCTCCTTCTCCCGCGCATTGAGCGTCCTGCCGGGAGGGGTCAAGGTCAGACCCGGCGATGAGGCTCGATATTCCCTGCCTGATATTACATATGAGCAGGGCGAAGTGGCTCTGATATTCCAGGAACTGCTCGATGCCGTGGATGAACTCGGCCTGGCAGACGATCTCACTGTTCACACCGTGCGCGACGGGCTGATAGTTGCGCTGGCGAACAAGGCCCTCTTTGAATTGGGGGTTGCGGAAATCTCGGAGGATGCATTTCCATTGCTGGACAAGATCGCTGAGATTATTGCAAAGGGTGACTACCCCGTTGAGATAAGGGGCCATACGGACAATATCCCGATCCACACGGAGAAGTTTCCTTCCAATTGGGAATTGTCCACAGCCCGCGCCGTCAATGTGCTGCGATATTTTGTCAAAAATCACGACATCTCCCCTGAGCGGCTCTCTGCCGCAGGATTCGGGGAATTCAGGCCGGTTGTTCCGAACGAAAACGATAAACTTCGCGCCAAAAACAGGCGCGTGGAAGTCATCTTCAGACTGAGCAAAGGCAATCGGATGGGGGACGCGGGGAAAAGCGAGGAGGGGTTTAAATGAAAGGGCGCGGAAAAACGGAGGATGGCGGGGGAGGCGCCCGATGGCTGACAACCTTCAACGATATGATGACCCTCCTGATGGTTTTTTTTGTCCTGCTATTTTCCATGGCGAGAACAGACATAACCAAGCTGAAGCAGTTTCAGGTATCCATCATGAAGGGTCTCGGGGTCTTGGAGAAGGGAGAAGGGGCGGCCTTTGGCCTTATCGAATCCTTTGGGGACAAGGGGCAATACAAGGCTACCGTAAAGGGTCGACTCATACCGGAGGGTGAAGAACTTATTGAAGACTACATGAAATCGCTCGAGGCCTTTAACAATGTGGAATTTCAGTTGCGGGGAAACGACCGGGTGCTGGTGCTGGACGGGGCTGCCCTTTTTGAATCGGGTTCGGCTGATATAAGCCCCGAAGCCGTTCCTTTTTTAAAGAAGATTCTCAAGATAATACAGGCCAGCTCATGTCCGGTAAGAGTTGAAGGACACACCGACAACGTGCCTATTTCAACAGAAAAATTTCCGACCAACTGGGAACTGTCAACCACAAGGGCGGTTAATATCGTCAGGTTTTTTTGTGAAAGGGGAAACATCGCGCCCGAACGTCTCTCGGCCGTTGGATATGGCGAATTAAGACCCCTGGCATCCAATGACACGGCCGAGGGAAGGGCCAGAAACCGACGGGTGGAAATTATATTGATCGAGAGTGAGGAAGAATAGCATGGCGAAAAAACGGTGGTTCATTTTAACAGGATCTCTCGCGGCCATAGGCATCGGGGTTGCGGTTTTTGTTTATCTTCAGGGCAGGCCCCCCCTGGCAGACACAGGGGAGGGGGCTGTCGCGGCGGAACAGGGCATGGCCGGAAAGACGAATGTTAAGGACAGGGTCAATTTCGCCCTGGACTCTTTTATCGTTAATCTTGCGGATCCGGGGGGGAAAAGATACCTGAGCACAAAGATCGTTCTGGAATTGGCCAATAAGGATGTGCTCGCATCCCTGGAGAAAATAACGCCTGAAATGCGTGACCGGATATTGATGGTCCTTCCCACCAGGACATTTAACGACATTCGGACAGTGGAAGGGAAGAACGCATTGAAGGCGGCCCTCATTGCCGATCTGAACAAGATCGCAGGGGAAGGAAAGATAACCAACATCTTTTTCCAGGAGTTCGTGGTGCAATAATGGTGAACCATCATGGCTGATGAGGTACTGACCCAGGAAGAGGTGGACGCCCTCCTGTCCTCCATGAAGGCGGGAGATGTTGATCTGACAGCGCAGGAGAAAACGGAGGAGGACTCCGAGCAGGAAATTCCGGCCTATGATTTGACATCTCAGAACATCATGATGCGGGAGC
>JAGHEC010000002.1 GCA_021159525.1 Deltaproteobacteria bacterium
CCCGAAGGGTGGGGTCTGAGTCGAGCGAAGCGAGCGAAAAAGAGACGGCGCCCTCCCGGCAGTCGCGTCAGAAAAACCCTCCTGCCCCGGGTTATTGAGCTGTTACACCTTGGCTCTGTAACTCATTGAAATTATTCATTACCCGCACTTATTGAGAAGTTGCCTCAACTACTCAACGAGCCCTGCATTTTGCCGTTCGGCTTCCATCATGGCTTCACAAAGTTGTTTTTTGACCTTATATTCCATTGTTCCCGCCGCGAATTTTTCGGCAAGTCGGAAATATCTCCGGCTTTCGGGATAATTTCCAAGCCTGAAGTGGCAGGTGGCCAGGGAATCGTAGGCCTTGACATTGAATATGCAGATCTCGTAACAAACAGACACCCTGTTGAAATCCTGTTTTTCTCCCCATGATATGAGTCTTTCAAAAAAGGGGATGGCTTCATCGTAGCGGTTTTCCTCCATAAGAAGCCGGCCCTTCAGCCAGTAGAGGTGGGGATTGTCCAGAGAATAATCTATGGCCTCCTTCAGCAGCCGTTTAACCGGCTTTCCATGTTTGAGTCTCCATTCGATATAACAGATGTAGGAATATATTTCATGGACATGAACGTGTTTCTTCTCCCTTACTACCTCGATCGCTCTTTTCCATGCATCTTCCGCCCGGGCCTCTTCCCCCAAATCCTCATAGACCGACCCTAAGTGAGCCCAGCTATAAGCATTGTTCTCGTCCCTCTCTATCTCCCTGAGGAGAAGAGAGAGATTTCTCATGAGCTTTTCACTCTGATCAATA
Source organism: Deltaproteobacteria bacterium (assembly GCA_021159525.1). Classification (GTDB taxonomy): domain Bacteria; phylum Desulfobacterota; class DSM-4660; order Desulfatiglandales; family Desulfatiglandaceae; genus AUK324. The sequence goes on from JAGHEC010000002.1 coordinate 788, forward strand.
TCGTAACCGAGATGATCCAGGAAAAGATCGCTGTACCCGATTTCTTTATTTTCGGAGGAAAGGGCTTTCTGAAGCCCTTCCCACAGGCTTTCATGAAAGATACCCTTGAAACGTATTCGCGGATCATTTCGAAAGAGGCGAATCACCCACATTCCTGTCCACCGGCGCATCGGATGCATCAGGACATAATAGGCGATGTTGGAGGGGTTTTTAAGTAACAGCTCGATTCGTGAGCGAGAAATAGCGCGCAGTCTCTCGTCTGCGTCGATTGAAAGGATCCAGGCCCCTTTGGCCTGTTCAAGGACCTGGTTTCTGGCCGCCGAGAAATCATCGTTCCATGGGATATTGTAAACCCTTGCACCGAGGTCACGGGCAATATCCCGGGTCCGATCAGTTGACCCGGTGTCCCCGACAACGATCTCGTCCACGGCATCCTTGATGGAAAGGAGACACCCTTCCAAGAATTCCTCTTCATCCCTGACAATCATGCAGGCAGAAATTAGTATCTCGTCTGTGGACATTCCACCTGCCCTTGTTTTCCCAAGGTTCAAGAAAGCACAGAGTCGATTCCCGGACGGTTAATAAATCATCTCATGGGTGAAACTGGAGGAACTGGCGGCTTAGGCTTAACAGGCACAGGTATCCCCGTACCCGGACCAGCAGGGACGTCAAAACCATCCTTGCCATCAGCCCCCGCCTGATCCATGCCCATACTGATCTTCAGCCCGTCCATTGAAAAGGAATTGATGACAGGGACGGCAAAGGCCGTTCCAACGACGACCTTCTTGATAAAATCCCTTCTCTTTTCATCCAGTCTTTCTAAAATTTCTTCATCTTCAAATTTCTTTTCCATAACTCCCTGTCTCCTCTCTGAAACACGCCTGAATTTAAGGTATCAGCTCAATAGTCAGGCGGATAACAGTGAACGTAGCACCGGGGCAGGAGGATTTTTCTTCCCCCCTCCCGGCGGTCGCGTCAGAAGAACCTTTCCGCCCCTATTTATTGAGCTATTACGACAATCCCAAATTTGACCAAAAATTACACGTGAACGGTTACCCACATTCTACGGTGTTATATTCACATTTATGCTGTCATGATATAAAGGCTCATCCAAATTGCCATTCCTGTTATCCACTGCGAAATAAAAAGTGTAACCTCCGATCGGCAAATCGGATATATTCAAAACCTCAAATGGAGGTGTCAAGGTAAATAAAGGCCCTTGATAGGAAACCTCGAATCCTCGCAGCCATCTTCCCGTATCATCATAGAAATACCACCCGAAAGGAGTGTCTGCCACACACCACCAGTCTGCCGGTACACCAGGATAAATTCCTGGGTCAAGCTCTGTTGTTATGGAAAGAGTGTCACTTGTTGATATTGTAACAGGTCCATCCGAGCCATTGGCTTTGATGTCGGGGACAGGTGCATGTGGAGGAATATAGAAAACTTTGATATCGTCCAGGAACCAAACTCCATAATAATACCATCCTGCAGTCCAGTCAAAACGAAACCGGAGCAAAACCTCTGGTTGCCCTGCATAATCGTCTAAGTTAAGGACCTCCTGTACAAAATCTCCTGTGGAATAATTATCCCAATGATCATAGCTTCCATATCGGCCCACCCAGTTCCAATTGGCGCCGCCATCGGTGGAGACCTCAACCCACAATACAAAGCTTTGGTCAAGCCGGTAATTATGCCAGAAGGTCAGGTAGTAGGAGCCATCTTTTGAAAGATCCAGGGATTGCTTCAGGGTCAAGTTGTTATTGCCGCCATAAGGGTCGTGGTTGCGGTTATCCCAAACATAAACGCTGTGGGTAGGACTCACACAACCATCTTCTGTAAGCTGCCATGGGTAATAAGCGGGATCAGGGATCCAGTTGCCAAGGCCGCTTTCGAGGTTGTCAGAAAAGATAATTTGCCCTACGGTCATCTGTCGGCTAACTAATGGATAGTTAGGAGGAGCAACAGGAAATATGGGGGTTTCGGCATCTTGGGTCTCGGCCTGAATATTGTCTGCCCTTACAGAACAGGAATAGGTTTCACATTGGATCAGATCACTTCCAAAGTCATAGGTAACCAAGAGATAAACAGGGACATGCTGTTTTAGCAAAATGCCGCAGGAGAGGTGGATTGAGCCGTCATCTTCCGCATAGCTGCCGCTATCCAAAAGTGTATCTGAGTCGTCTTTATATCCGTTGGCGTTCTCATCCAGCCACAGATTAACTCCGAACACATCCACTTTGTCATCGCCGGTGCCGGAAGCAGAGAGGTCTAAAGCATTGACGACAATGGGTACGGGTCCGTGATTTAAGAGTTTGTAGGACCCAATAGGCACATTCACCGCACCGGGTCCAACGTAGGCGTCTTTGATGCTCACACCGGAAACGAGTTCAAAATTCGCTTCCCATGGTTCGACGTAGGTGAAAATCTGGGCTTTGTCGTTGGGGTCGCCAGCCCCTCCTTCGTGCCAGACGGCATGGGTGGTGTCAAAAGCCCAGATGTTGTTTAAATGGCAGGACGAACCGCCGCCATCGGATTGGTGCAGCCAGGTTTTACCGCCATCGTAAGAAATGCGGGCCTTTCCGCCAAAAAGACCAAAACCCTTATCCAAAGAGGCAAAGTCCATATATTGAACAGCAACATCTGATATTTTCGTCCAGTCAAGGCCAGCGTCGCTGCTTTGATATAATCCGCCCGGCAAACTGGCATAACTGCCATAACCATCATAATTGGATACCCAGGCGGTATCGCCCACCATGGGCACATCGGCAGGACCATAGCCTGAGTTAGTCACTATGCTGTCATCCTGCGTTACTGTCCAGTTGCCTGATGTATCCCGCAAGGCAACACGCCGTTCTCTCGGAGCCCCGCCAGAGTAAGGCGTAAAAAAGGCGATGGCTTTTCCATCGGGGTTTGCACCCAGACCGGTGCATCCTCCATACCGCTGTTCCCAATATGTTTTAAGGTCCCAGGTGGCGCCATAATTAGTGCTCTCCCAGATGGCATCATAAAATCTACCATTGTATCCCTGGACATTTGCGCCAGTGGTGCCTGCTGCAATCAGGTGATTTGGACTTATCTGAGCAAACCGTTGAATACCGACGCAATAAGAGCCCGGTGGCAAAGGAAATATAGAGAATGACCAATTTTGTCCAGCATCATGGGTATAAAAAACTCCATCGTTAGGATTGTCAGAGGACATATGATGCAACTCCCTTCCCAAAACAACACCATGGTCCTGATCACTGAAATAAAAATTTCGGTTACCCTTTGGATAAACAGGATGTCCTTCTGCTCCCGGTTCCTCCCAGTGTCCTATTTCCTTCCAGGTATTTCCTCCATTCAGGGTTCGGTATAGTTCCATCCTCTCCGGGTCAATTTCTTCACCCCGGACACGGAACAGGATAAAGCCTGTCTGGTCACTTACAAAGTGAGGTGTCCATTCCCCGTAGCCAGTCTCGCCCCAATGCGGAGGATAACCTGCCAATTCATGCCAGTGATAAACCAAATCAAACGATACACCGCTGATGGGAGTAGGACCAACATCACCCTGAAGCCTTTTGGAAGACTGAGTGAAGACATCCTGCCCGTCTTCCACCAGTAGTAGAGTGACGGCGCCGGCAGGGACATCGGTTATTGTAAACTCACCGGTATTCCCGTCGACATCTGCTGAGATTTCTGTTCCTTCTACCCGCACCTTCATTCCCTCTATGTCGGGTTTCCAGCCCATATCCGAATCAGGAACAACCACTTCACCACTGACTGTAGTCCCTGCCCACAACACAGGAATAAAGACCCAAAACATCATAAAGACCATAAAGACCACAAGCCCCTTAAACTTTAGATTTTTCAGTCTAAAATTAAAAGTCATAGCTCATACCTCCTTTCAGGAGCCCGAATTACAATTTAAGCTATAATTTCATCACCCCGGAAGTCAAGCCAAAAGTTCCTTAAGCAATAGGACGGCCCTGTCCAAGTCGCCAAAATGAATGATAAAATTGTCGGTCATTTCCACAACATGGCATAACTGGGCAATCTGGCTTTCAGGATTGGCAGCAAAATCAGAAGCTTGCAGCATGAGCTTCTGCGCCAGCAACCATTTGGGACACTCCTCGATCTCTGTCCTTTCCTGATGGCGGGGTTCCAGGTAGAAGATGGCGTCCAGCTTTCCCGTGGTAATCTGCCAGTCAAAACCCGCATCTGTCGGATCAAAGAAACAGAACCTGCCCCCGTAATAGGCAGGGTATGAAGTGAGCTTATCATATATGAGAGCTATTTGAGGCACCAATGAAGGGGTCCCCTCTTTCAAATGGAATTTCCTTGGAAACGGTATTGCATCCGATCCCCGGAGCAGAATTGTTTCATCCCCATAGATTGACGCATCTTCAAAAAGGAGCCGTGTCACCAAGGTCGTTTTGCCTGCACCCTTGTCCCCTGCGAGCAAAAAACGCTTGCCCCCCAAAGACCCGCTTGCGGCATGTATCTTGATAAGCTCTCTCATGTGCCAGGAGACACGAAAATTAATCAATTCATGGAGATAGAGAGTGACCCATTCGGCATCAGTGGAGGAAACAAGTTCTTCTCCCTGTTCAAGGATTACATATTCCCCTTCTTTTTGGGGAACTTCAATTGTCAGGGCCCCGGAAACAGGGAAACTGTCCTTTGCATGGACTTTGATATCCTGAACTCTATGGTCAAGCTCATTACTATTTGTTATTATTTGAATTTTTATGCCGAGGATGGTAAACTCGGTTTTTAATCTGATTTTCTCAGGCCCCTTTCTCAACATGACTTATCTTTCGTAAAAAACAGAGTAACAGCTCAATATTTAGGGGAAGCACAGTGAACGTACGGCCTGGGGAGGAGGATTTTTCTTCCGCTCCGGGCCTCCGGGCTGGTCTCGCTTAAGAAAGGCCATTTTGCCCCTGTTCATCGAGCTATTACGTTCAAGGCAAAGATCCTGATTATTATTTTTACACCAAGTTATTCAGGGGGAAGCGCCGGGATCTTATATTCGTTTGTGAATTGACATATTATACGGGTTCTTGCATCCGCAACGCCGGAACCATACTCAGGATGTCGAAGTGGAAAAATTTCACTTTTCCAGCCTCTCCAACGAGCAAATGCTCCTCCATGTGCGCTTTCACCCGCGGTCAGGTTCAGGGCAGCGCTCTTTGTAGGGGCCGCCGAAGCAAGAATTCGGCCGTTGCATTACCACCCAAGCCCGGACTCGCGTTCGATCCGGCGGGCCAGGGCCTTTTTGAGGGCTGATGTCTTTGCATGGATAATGATCCGTTTTCTGGCCCGGGTAACCCCGGTGTACAGGATCTCGCGGGTGAGTAGCCGGTGGGTGTCCTCCGGGGGGAGTACCAGAAGGACGTGGTCGAATTCCGAGCCCTGGCTCTTGTGAACGGTCATGGCAAACGCCAATTCCCACGGGGGCAGGGCCTCCATGGAGAATGCCGCATAGGACCCGACCCGGGCGAAGAAGGCCCGGCAGAGCCCTTCGCGGTCCATTATCACTACCCCGACATCACCGTTGAAGAATTCCCTTGCATAATCGTTCCGGGTGATCATGATAATGGCCCCCGGAAACCATTCCTTCCGTATCCAGCCCGGATGGCCGGTCAACAAGGCCATTTGGCCGGCGATCTCCCGGTTGATACCGGTGCATCCGTAGATGCCGTTCCGCACCAAAGAGAGGATTCTTGCATGCTGCACCCTTTCGAAGATCCGATCCAGAACGGTCCGGCCCTTTTCGGAATGAAGCAGATGGCGGGCATCCATTTGTCCGGCCTCTGCTGTCAGGTCCACCAGACTCCGGTCTTGGCCTGGTCCCGGACTCAGATAATAATGGGCTGCCCACGAGCGGATATACTGGCGCCATGCGGGGATCCCCTCGTCCGGGACTATCCCCCACTGATCCTCCGGGAGGCCAAGGGCCGATGGAAACGATAGGGGTCTGTATTCCGGCAAATTTCCCTGATTGACCTCCCGGGCTAATTGGTTCAGGTTACGGCCTGACCGATACACGGCCTTGAGGACAATAAGCCGGCCCTTGAATGACTCGGCCCTTGTCCCGTCAGGGATCATTTCCGCAAAGACGGCGCCTGCTTCCACTGACGGGAGTTGGTCCTTGTCGCCCAGGAACACCACCCGGGTCCTGGAGGGGTCAACGGCCCTCAAAAACCGCTCCATCATGATTACATCCACCATGGAAACCTCGTCCAGGATGATGACCGATGCCGGCAGAGGGTTGGTCTCGTTGTAATAGAAGTCATGCCGGGACGGGCGGTAGCGAAGGAGTTTGTGGAGTGTGCTTCCTTTGAGATTCAGGAGGTCCATGTCGCATGGGGCAGGGCATGCAATAGTGTGGATTGCCTGGTGGATCGCCTCGGTCATGCGCTGGGCTGCACGGCCGGTGGGGGCCCCCAGCAGGATGTGATCTACTTCAATGCCTGTCCGCACCAAACAGCGGAGCATGTTGACCATAAGGGAGGTCTTGCCTGTTCCCGGACCGCCGGAGACAATAGAGAACCGGGATTGGAGTGCCAGTTGGATGGCCTGGGTTTGTTGCGCATCTCGCCGGATGGGCGTCCCTTCCCTGCTGGCGCGCATGGACAGATCAGGGCTGTATACGCTGTCTATGAGCAACCCCACATCCTGGTCGGGATCCATGGTTGGCGGCTCTGCCCTCAGGAGACGCTCCATTCTGTGCCGCAACCGGGTTTCACAGACGTAGAATTTCTGAAAGTAGAGGAGGGTCCTGCCCCGGGCCTCAGACAGGATCAGCGGCAGATAGGCCTCGCGGTTCTTGGCAATGAATCCCTTATACGTGCCTCTTGAGAGGGCATTGAGAAAAGAGCGGGTCATGAACCGGGCCTGTGCAGGCGCCAGGAATGTCATCAATCGCCGATTCAGGGCCGCTTCCTCCAGATCCACACAGAGACTTCCCTCCTCCATGGCCGCAAACAGGGTGATCAGGATGGCCCAAAGGCAGACGTCCCCATGCCGGCCGCTCAAATCAAGGAGATCGCGGATGGTCAGGAAGTCGAGCAGTGGGAGCTCCAGCTTTGAGGATCGGGCGCAGAGGTCCTTCAACCCCGGGTCTGCATTGTCTCCCGGGATGCCGAGGGCTGATAGTTGTTTTAGCCAGTGTTCTGTTTTACCTCCAAGTCCTGCCATTGGCCCGGGCCTGTCCTGTCCTGCGTTACGCACAAAGTATGCCTCTCATCTCATGCTCAAGCTGCTCCGGGGTTCCCAGTTTTTTGGGTGGAATAAAATGGATGCCCTCCCCCCGGACACGGCCCATGCCCCTCAGGTAGAAATAAAACACGCCTCCCCAGTCTTTCTCCGCATTGAAGCGCGGCCCCAGGGCTTGTTGCAGCCATCTGAGGGCAGCGAGGGCGTAGAGCTTGCTTTGGAGGGTATAGCCTGCTTCTGCCATGCTCCTTGCCATGGATTCCCGGTTATACCCGCTCTCCAGGAGGTTGGATTTCCAGTCAGCCACATAGTAAACATTGTCTTTTCTGAAGATCAGGTCAATATACCCCCGTACAAGGCGCGGCCAAACGCCAGGTCCGGCCATCGGGGTCTGCCCTCCGGCTGTGTCCGGAAGAGAGTAGTAGAAGCCGGCCTCATGGAGCCGATCTTTCTTCTTGAGACGGGCAAGAAAAAAATCTTCTCCCAGGGGGGGGATGGCCGCGGTCAAAGCATTCCACAGGATGCGGCAGACCGCTTCTTGCCAGGGCTCATCCACCCCATGGGCCGCCATCTCCTGCAGAATGAGATGACGGGTCTCCGGGTCCTCCATGAGACATGCGCCCCGGTCCGCCAACCCGCGGCCCGATTTCAGGACCACGCTGTAGTCCATTTGCTCCAGAATGGCGTGAAACATAAGCCCCACCTCGATGCCGGCCGGGATCTGCGCAGGCATTTCTTCGGTCTGGGCCGTTCCTGTGTCCCATGCGGCCATGACCTCGTCAGGCTCCTTTTCCGTCTCCACGGACTGGAATGAGAGCTTTTCTGCCCGGCCAAAAGCCGGTCGCGGCCTTTCCTGATGGAGGCTTGAGAAAGAGTCTACCCGGATCTTCCTCCCCTCATAATGCTCCGGGATCAGCAGATCCTCCAATCCGCTTGTCCCGGGAATGGGGATTTCACGGGCGGAAGTTATGCCTTCAGCCCTGGACTTCCTGCCGGAAGGAGCATCCGGATTGAGCCACAGCACATCGCCTTTTTCACCCACCCTTGGAAAGGCCTCTTTCAGGGCTGGAGAAATAAGCCGGCATACCGGCCCGAGCCACTGTGCCTCTCGCTGAAAGATATAAAAGGGGAGGTAGAGCTTGAACTGGGCCCGGGTGGCCGCCACGTAACAAAGCCGTTTGTCCTCGTCCGCTTTTTCGATCTCGTGCCTTCCTCCGCCTCCGGACTTGAGGAGATCTATGATCCGCATGCTCTCCCGGGAAGGCCCGCCTGCCTCCACAGGATGATAAACATGGTATGAATCCTGGTGGGCCATGGGCTGGGTCAAGCCTCCGGCAACAAAGACCACAGGGAACTGGAGCCCCTTGCTTACATGCATCGTCATGATCCGGACCTTTCCTGATTCGGTCTCTATCTGGTGTATATCGATTCCCTCCTCTATCTCTCGTAAGCCGGTTTGATAAAGCTGAAGGAGGGCCGCCAGTCTCCTGAAATCCAGATTCCGTCGATAGGCCTCTTCCTTCAAGTACTCGAATATCTGACGATAATTGGTGTATTTCCGATCCCATCCCCGCTCTTTTGCCCCTCGGCCAATCAGGCCCGAGTCTTCCATCAGGGACTGGAAGAGGGCGCCCCATTGCCGCATCATGGCGTATTCATTCCATTGAAAGAGGATCTTCTTGACGGGATGGCTGGGCGGCATATCATCATAGCCGTAAAGTTCCTGGAGGGATCGGCCGAAAAAGGGGGTCAGGAGCGCTTTTTTGACGGCCGAGGCATCTCCGGGGTCCAGGATGGCGTGAAAAACAATGCTGAGATAGGCCGCCTCATCAGAGGCAAAGAGTCCGGGTTTTTTGTAGAAGGAGTAGGGGATGTTTTGTTTTCTCAGCTCGTCTTCCACAAAGGGGACGTCCGATTTGCCCCGAACCAGGATGGCCATGTCCTCAAAGCCAAGGGATCGCTCTTCCTTTCCCTTTTCCTTGAGGCGGATTTTTGAACCCGCAAGATGGTGAATCTCCCGGGCTATAAAGCGTGCCAGCTTGAGCTTGGCCGGCCGCGGGGACGGGGAGTGGCTTAGATCCACGATGGTGAGGACCGGTCTTCCCGAATTGTCTGCCGTGATCTCTGCCAGCCTGTGCCCGGGATCGGGGGCCTCGCTTGCCTGGTATCCGATCTCCGAAGGGCCGGTCGTGGCCTGAGGTTTGAACCAGCAGTCCCGGCAGAAAAGGGTGTTGAAGCTATGAATCAGGCGTTCATGGGAGCGCCAGTTGATGGAAAGGGAGTAAAGCCCGGCCTTTCCCCTGTCGGCAAGCCCTTCCATCTCCTTTTTTGCCGCGAGGTAGACATACACATCGGCCCCGCGAAAGGCATAGATTGCCTGTTTGGGATCGCCGATCACAAAAAGCCGGTTTCTGGAGGGATCCGGGCTGTCAATGAATATCCTCTTAAATATGCGCCACTGGACCGGGTCTGTGTCCTGGAATTCATCGATAAAGGCGGCCTTGAAGCGGTCCCGAAGGCTGGTCAGGAGGTCGGCCCCCGCATCTGAAAAGAGGGCCTTTTCCACCACTGTCAGCATATCGTAATAGCTGATCCATCCGTGGGCTGCTTTTGTCCGGGCTGCCTCAGCCTGGAGCCGGTGCACGGTTTCCGCGGTGAGAGATGCGCCAAGGTCCTTCAAGAGCCGGCTGACAGCTTCCAGTTCTTCCTTGACCGGGCCTAACTCGGGACAGGCATGGAGATTGGGGCCCCCTTTATTCCATTTCTCGGGTATGAGGCAGGCGAGGCCCTTTTTGCCCGCGCATGAGGTTTCCTCGGCCGTGGATATCAGTCTGGACAGATCGGGCAGATCGAAGGTCTCTTCTGTCAGTTTCGAAAAAAAGGCTTCCACAGGGGCAACTATCTTATTGAGGATGTTGCGCTTTGCCGCTGCGTTGAAATTGAGCTTGTCGTACCTCGCGGAAAACCCCGGCCTGATGAGGGAGGTTGCGTGCATGCAGACCGAGACAATTTCCTCCTTGATTTCCCGCCAGCTCCTTCCCTCCACATGAGGGAGGAGCCTGTCGCCGGCATCCGGGTGGTATGACGCGGCCAGTCGGATTATCGTCTCCAGGAATTGACCCTTTTTTTGCGGAAACTCCGACAGCTCCAGGATCTCCTCTAAATCCTCTCCGTATATGCGCGGCCATTCCCTGCGCATCTGCTCTTTAAGCAAAGTCTCATAAATGGGGCCGTCCCGGACTACCTCGGCCCGGAAAGGGGCGCTGTTCTCAAAGGCAAAGTCCTTCAGCACGGTTTGGCAGAATCCGTGGATGGTATGGATGGCCGACCTGTCGAATTCATCCACAGAGCGCCGCAGCTTTCTGACAGTGGACCGGTCCAGATCCGGATCGTTCAGGGCCCCCTCCAGGTTTTCCCGTATGCGGATCTTGAGTTCAGAGGCCGCCTTTTCCGTGAAGGTGACCAGGAGGATGTTTTCAAGGTTCACATCCTCCTTCTCCATGAGAAGGCGCACCACAAGGTTTTCGATGGCGTAGGTCTTGCCGGTCCCTGCAGAGGCCTCGATCAGGCCGTGCTTTTCGAGGTCGATCTGGTGGATGTCGTCGCGTACAGGCTGATAAGGCATGGCTATCTCTTCTCAGGGGTCTCGGCCGCAAAAAAGATCCTGAACCGCTCTCGCACCCTGTCGAAGGCATCCTCGGGCACGAGGGGGTCGGCAAGTCGCACCAGCGCAGATGTTTCTTCAGAATAGACCTCCCGGAAGTGGGCGTAAAAGGTCTCCCGGTCTCCTTCCTTGATCCGGTCGTCCGGGATGAGATGGGGCTTGATGGGCCCGGATGCCGCTGCCTTAAAGGGAAGATACCGGGGGCGTTCCCGGCTGAGGTAGTCTGAGACCAGGCGCCTCAGGTATTCCCGGGCTGTCTCAAGGGTTGGCCCGTATGTCCAGGATGCGGTCTTTTTCCTGTAGGCCACATGGAAGGTGACGCTCCCGTCCCTCATCAGGTCTCGGGCCCCCGGAACCAACCGGCAGGCGAGCCAGAAAAGAAGGGGCTCGAAGATGTATCGGTCCGGCGCCTTTCCAGGGGTTTTTGAAGAACCGGTCACAATCAGGGCATGCCAGCCGCCGGCTGGATCGCGCCAGACCCACGGCAGGCGACCGTGGATCTTCACCGCCACCTCCGAGACCCGACCCTGATCGTCCGGAGTCGCGACCATCAGATTCAGGGGATCGAGATGGATCAGGGGCATGAGGCGGGAAGCGGGAATGGTTTCACCTGCGGGTTCTCCCATAATAACGGCGCGGTAACGCGTTTCGGCCGACCGCAACTCGTCCAGGGGTCCGCACAGGGACTCGGCCCGTTCATGGAGGTCTTCAAGCAGGGCCTTCTTGTCCAGTTGGGCAAAGGCCCCTTCCGGCGTCATGCTCTTTTTGCGACGATCTTCATATACGGCCTCGTAGATATCTGCTATGGCCTCGATGCACGCCGGACGACCGGCCCTGGACAGGGCGCAGCGATCCAGCCAGAGCTTAAGCGGGGTCATCTTGAGGTCGTAATCCAGGGGAAATGCGGCATAAAAGGGTTCATCCTCCTTACCGGCGGTCTCCTGGAGGGTTTCCTCCTCTTCCAGGATGCCGAGATGCCGTCTCAGGCACTGGGACACCGGGTCTTCCAGGAACATGCGGAGTTGTTTGAGGGTGATATTTTCAACTGTCCGATTGTCCGCTTCGGTGTTTGCCCGGGTAATGCCAAGCTTGGGAAAACAGCCTTGAATGCGGTCTTTCAGGGCCTCGGGCATGGCGCCGGCCGCCGCATCCCACAGGCCTGTCTCCAGATAACAGGCAATCCTGTCAGACAAGGAGTAGTTGACCATCACATCCGAGATCTCATTGACTGCGCCCGGCGCCACATATCGCTGACTGGATCCCTTAAGCGGGACCTCGACCACCTGAAATGCCTCTGTCTCGGGGAGGATCTCTTCCTCAATATACTGCCGCAACTGGTTGACCACTGAGCAGGGTTGGATCATGCGGTCCTTCTGCAGGTCTCTCGCCACGTAGGTCAGATAGAGCTTGTCCTTCACGGAGAGGAGCATCTCTAAAAAAAGATAACAGTTGCGTTCGGGCAGGCTGACATCTCCAATCCGGCGCCGGACCAGGCGCAGATCCAGCGAGGAGGTCTCGGCCCTTCCGGGAAAGGCCCCTTCATGCATTCCCATCACATACACGATCCTGAAAGGGATCGGCCGCATGGGCTGGAGCGACGAGATAGTCACCCCTTCTGTAAGATAATCTCCATAACCCCCTGAAATAGAAGCAAGGTTTGATTTGACAACTTCGCGGATCAATGACGCGTCAAAGCCCTCTTTGGAGCCTTGCACCTGATCGTAGATTGTAAAATTCGAAAGGGCTGAAACAAGGGAGTTCCGGACCCCGGATTCCCCCCTGAGCCCCGGGGGGACGGAAAGGAGGTCATGGCAGATCTGCACCAACCGGTCGGCCCATTCGGTTCCCGAGCCGCGGAGGTCTGCCATCTGGGTCACCCCGTGATGAAGCCGCTCGATGGCCACGGAGAATTTCTCCAAGAGTTCTGCGTCCCCGGTTTGAAGGTCTTCAAAGGGGACCCGGCCTTCAAAAGAGGGAAAGGCACAAGCCGGGGCTTTATTGGCGCCGGGATCCGGATCGGGCGCTTCCGGGACAGACAGGATGCGCGACAGGCGAAGCCTTTGAAGCCCCTGGCACCAGGTGTAGGCGTCCCCGGAGGGATAGCCCTTCCTCGCCCTGGCCGCTGAGTCAAAGGAATGGAAAATGTGAAGGCCATCCGCCCACCTGAGCCATGCGGCCGCGTCTTCGGTCCGGATATCCCATTTATGCATAAAACAGGGGTTCAGGATGAGGTCAAAAACCTCCTTTCGTGAGAACCGGCCGTCTGCCATGTCGAGGATCGCCAATACAGCCTGACCGTAAACGCTCTCAATGTCGGCCCGCGAATCCACCAGGTTGTATGAAAGCCGGCGGGGTCTGCGGTTAAAGACCGAATCGACAGCCGGTTTGTAGACAGATATATCCGGGACAAAAACCGCGATGTCGGTGAGTTGAAGCCGGGGATCTGCCTCCAGGTTGTAGATGATGCTGTTGTAGACCGTTTCCACTTCCCGATAGATGCCGGGACAGGCAACGATCTGGACGGATCGATCCTGGCCGCGCCTCTCTGCGGCCTCTCCTTCTGTCGACAGGGTTAGGATGCGGCGCTGGACGGCCTTGAGCACTGTGTCAGCCTGTTCGGGTCTGCTGAAGCACGCCTCGAAATCGTAATCCGTGAGCTGGCACAAAAGGCGGATATGCTCCCGTCCGGGCTTTCCCCACAGGCTGAGGAGGGTGTTTTCCTCCGTCCCGGCAAGGTCGCCTGTGAGCTGCTCTTCGGAGGTGATAGCCAGTTTCCGGACCGCGCGACGCTGGATCCACTTCTTTTCCTGAGGGGTGCGAATGTCCTCCCAGAATTCGCGGCAGGGATTGAGGCTGTAAATGAAGATACGGCAATGCCCTGCCAGCCGGCCGATCAGATCCAGGTGAAAGGGCGAGACCTGCGACAGGCCGAACAGATGCACGAATTTGTTTTGAAGGCGGGAAGCTCCTGCACTGCCCCGCCCCCCCTGAAGGACCTGGTCGGCGTATTCGCTCAGCGACAAAAGCGGCCTTTGGGCAGCCTGAACATACCGGTCCCTCGCATCTATTATCTTCAGGTAAAGGCCCTGCTGGCAGCGCTCCATGCCTTTAGACACATAGTTCCTGTCGCGCCAGTTTTTCAACATGTCGGAGCGGTGAAACTGGTAGGCTTCGAAGAGACTGACCATCCGTTCCACAAGCTGCCACAGCCTCACGGCATAGCCCGGTCCTTTGGTCCCGTCGGGTTCGAGCAAGTATGTGCCCAGCGCCGCAACCGTATCGTCTGCCCTGTCCAGCTCAATGAGAACGCTTAAAAGAAACATCCTCACATGGGCGGCGGTCATCATTTCAGGTTGTTCATCATTGGGATCGATTTGGGCCAGGAGAGACCACAGGCCGGATTCCAGATACTGGAAATTCACATTCATAAAGATGGATCTTTTGGCAGCAAGGGTGAGCTGGAGCCACTTGGCCAGATTTTGGTTGGGGACGATGGTGAGAGGACCTTCGAGAATATTTTCTTTCAGGCGATATTCGAGATCAACGACCGTTGCGTATTTGTCGGCCAGGGTCTCGAGTTGATTGCTGAAGCAGAGTTGAATCGGCACGCCGGGACCTCATGAATTCATTATGGTTAAGCGGCAACCCGGATCCCTCAATCCGGGTCCTCGTGGCCCAGGATGATCATCCGCTCCCTGGCCGCGTCCCGGCGCTCCGTCTGCCACCGGTCCCAGTCATTTTTAAGGCGCGTCAGCTCCTGTTTTAGGTCCAGGACCACGCGCGCTTGAGCCCGGCCTGACCCTTCAAGGGAGGCCAGGCGCTCCTTGAGCGGCTTGACCTGTTCCTTGATCCCCCTCATGGCGGCCAGGGCTTTCTGTTCCCTGGGTGTGGGGATCTCCATCTGCCCGGGGCAGCTCCTGGGAGGGTCTTCCATCATGGGAAGCCCACTGTGTGGCCTGTCTTGCCGTGATTTATTATTCATCGTGTAACCGTTCACGGTGTCTTGAGATCTCCCTGATACACTGATATGAGAAAATCGCATCAGCTCAATAATTGGGGGGATAACAGAGACCGTACCACCGGGGCAGGAAGATTTTTCTTGTGCTCCGGGCCTCCGGGCTGGTCTC
>JAGHEC010000406.1 GCA_021159525.1 Deltaproteobacteria bacterium
ATCCACGGGACGAAAGTCTTGGCAAGAACGCTCAATTGGCCTTGGCAGGCGGGTGTCCCCCGCAGATAAGTCACTCAAGAGACCAGCCCGGAGGCCCGGAGCGGAAGAAAAATTCTTCTGCCCCGGGACTAGGTTTGCAGTTGTCCCCCTAATTATTGAGGTGGTACGCTTTTGCTTGCGCCGGCAATGCCCATTTTGCCTTTCTCCTTGATTAAATCAGCAATTTACGCTATGGAACTCCCGGGACGAGACGCATGTTCGGGCCGGATCTCATGTGTGGCTGAGCGTTTGGTCCAGATCCTGTTTTTTGACGAAAGGACATCTGTCATCCTCCTCCTCATCCTCTTTTTTCTCATTGGACTGGTCATGCTCTATTATGGAGCGGAATGGCTTGTCAAGGGATCTTCAGCCTTGGCCCGCAGCCTCGGGGTCCGACCCATGGTCATCGGCCTTACGGTCGTTGCATTCGGGACCTCGGCCCCCGAGCTGGTCATCAGCCTGGTATCGTCCATCCAGGAAAAGAGCATGATTGCCGTGGGAAATGTGATCGGGAGCAATATCTGCAATATTTCCCTGATCCTGGGCCTCTCAGCCGTGTTTAACCCCTTGAGATGTGATAGACGGGTCGTTAGGCGGGATATGCCGATCATGCTGGGGATCTCCCTTTATCTGCTCCTGCTCTCATTCGATTCCAGGATCGGAAGGATGGAGGGGGCTACCCTGGTAGTGGGGATTATCGCCTATACCTATTTCAACTACTGGGTATCGCGAAAGGAAGGGGGTATGGCCGAACGTCCGGACCCCGGCCTCTCGGTAAGCCCTCTGACCCGCTCCAGGGGCCGACAGATCCTCGTCGTTATCGTGGGAATTGCGGGCGTGGTGATCGGCGCACAGATAGTGGTGGATGCCGCGGTCAAGATGATGACCATCCTGGGGGTGAGCGAAAAATTCATCGGTCTTACCATGGTGGCCTTCGGCACCTCCCTCCCGGAACTGGCGACCTCGGTGATCGCTGCGGTCAAAAAAGAGATGGACATCAGCATCGGCAATCTGGTGGGGAGCAATGTGTTCAATATTATGAGCGTATTGGGGGCTGCCTCCCTTGCCAGGCCCATCCCCATACCGGGCGGTCTGGTCAAAAGCGGCCTTATCATAGACTATGGGGCGATGATGCTGACCGGGGTTCTCGCCTGGATCATGATGCGGAAGCAACTGATGCTGACACGGAAGGGCGGGGCCGTCCTTCTTGTGTGCTATGTCGGATACATCATCTATCTCGTGGCAGCCGGATAGGATCAATCAAGAAAGGATATCAAGCCATTGGCAGACCGAATTGACTACGGGAAAATGCTGAATCCGGCCCAACTGGACGCGGTGATGGCCGAGGAGGGGCCTATCCTGGTGATCGCCGGGGCCGGCAGCGGGAAGACCCGGACCTTGGTATATCGCGTGGCGCGCCTGGTGGAATCGGGTGTGGACCCGGAAACCATCCTGTTGCTCACCTTTACGAGAAAAGCTTCCCGGGAAATGCTCGACCGGGCCGCGGCCCTTTCGGATGCCCGGTGCCGGTTCGTTTCGGGGGGCACCTTTCACTCTCTTGCCCTGAAGGTCCTCCGCCGGTATGCCGAGGCCGTAGGCTATGACAACGGATTCACCATCCTGGACCGCTCTGACATGGAGGAGGTGATTCACTCCCTTATCCCCGAGCTTCAGATGCCCAGGACGGTTCAGCGGTTTCCAAAGCGGGGGACCCTGGCCAATATATTGAGCAAGGCGGCCAATCTTCAGGCGCCCCTGGAGGGGTTCGTGCTGGAGGAATACGGCCAGTTTGTGGAGGTGGCCTCCGAAATCGAAGAGCTGGGGCGACTCTATGCCGCATACAAAAGAGAGCATTCGCTCATGGATTACGACGATCTGATCATCCTCTTGGAGAGGCTTTTGGAAGAAAACAGCGAGATCCGCAGCGAGTTGAGTCGCCAATACGGCCACATCATGGTGGATGAGTACCAGGACACCAACGGGATTCAGGCCGGGATCGTGAAGTGGCTGGCCCATGAGCACCAGAATATCATGGTGGTGGGTGACGACTCCCAGTCCATTTATTCTTTCCGTGGGGCCGATTACCGCAACATGCTCGACTTTCCCTCCCTCTTTCCCAAGGCCAGGATTATCAAGCTGGAGCAGAACTACCGTTCCACCCAGCCCATATTGGCCCTCACCAATGCCCTGATGGAACAGGCCCGTGAGCGATACACCAAATGCCTGTTCACGACTCGGAGCGGCGGGGAGAAACCTCGGGTAATCAATACCAGGACAGAGCCGGGCCAGGCCCTTCTCATAACCCGGCATATCAAGGAACTGACGGCCCATGGGCGATCCCTTGCAGACATGGCGGTCCTGTTTCGGGCTGCCTACCATTCCTTTGAACTGGAGGCCCATCTGACCCGTGAGCACATCCCATATGTCAAGTACGGGGGCTTCAAATTCCTGGAATCGGCCCATATCAAAGACTTCCTGGCCCATATGCGGGTGCTGGTGAACCGGGATGAGGCCATGAGCTGGATGCGGATCCTCAGGCTGGTCAAGAATGTGGGCCTCGGCAAGACCCACGCCATTATCGAATGGATGAAAAAGGAGAATGCAGCGCCGGGTCAGGTGGGCGCCTGGCCCGGGGCAGGAAAGCGGGAGCAAGGCCTCAAGGAACTGGGAAAGCTTTTGGGCGATTTGTCGGCCCGGGATCTTGCGCCGGAACAGGCGGTCGAGCGGGTCATGATCTACTATCTCCCCATGCTGAAGGAAAAATTCGATGACTATCCCCGGCGGGAAAAAGAGCTGGAGCAGTTGATCCCCATGGCCAGGCGATACAAAAAACTGCGTGGCTTTCTCGACGATCTTGTCCTGGAGCCCCCTGCCAGCCCTGCAGACACGGCGCCGATGGGAAAAAAGGCGTTCCTCACCCTCTCCACGGTCCATTCCGCCAAAGGCCTGGAGTGGCCGGTGGTCTTTATCATCTGGGTCATGGAAGGACGACTCCCCTCTGCAATGTCCTACAGCAACCCCCTGAACCTGGAAGAAGAGCGGCGTCTCATGTACGTGGCAGCCACGCGGGCCAAGGACCAGTTGATCATCACCTACCCCGGGGAAGAATCAGGCCCGGCCTGGGCTTCATACCAGCGGAGGGGAACCGGTCTGTCTTCTTTTATTGCGGCTCTTCCAACAGATTTGTATCTGCATGGATACGCTGATGCCTGGAACAGGAGACCTCATTTAAGCGCAATGAAACGCAAGGCCGGTCCTGGTGAAACAGAAAGGCGGAAAGAGCTGCCTTTTGCCCGGGGTGAGAAGGTGCGGCATCCGGCCTTTGGCACGGGCGTGGTCTCCCGGTTCGTTCCAGACAACAAGGTGGAAATTTTGTTTAAGAAAGCAGGCCGAAAGCTCCTTCATCTCGAATACACCACTCTGGAAAAGGCATGATGGACCGACGATTGGCGATTGATAATGGGTGGTTGGAATTGTCGCGATGATTCACGTGGCCAGAGACATGGAAGCATCCAGTAACGAGAGGCGGCGGCATACCAGGACATGAAAACTCAGCAAACAAGATATCAGGATGCAGTCAACTATCTTTACAGCCTTCAGAAATACGGCATCAAGTTCGGGCTGTCCAAGACCGAAAATCTGCTAAGGGCATTTGGAAATCCCCACCAGGGAAAGCGGTATGTGCATATTGCAGGGACCAACGGCAAGGGTTCGGTGTCGGCCTTTATCAGCAGTATCCTGGAAGAGGCGGGCCTGAAGGTTGGATTCTACTCCTCCCCCCACCTGGTCCGGTTTACCGAACGCTTCCGGATCAACGGCGAGGAGATGTCTCGGGAGGCGGCCGCAAGTCTCATTGAGGAGGTGCGGAGGGCCTTTGCACCCGAATCCCTTCCGACTTTTTTCGAGGCCGCCACGGCCATGGCCCTCATCTATTTTGCCAGGGAGCAGACTGACCTGGACATTATGGAGGTGGGAATGGGGGGCCGTCTCGATGCCACCAATGTGATTATGCCCCTGGTGTGTGGCATCACCAACATCTCTCTCGAACATCAGGAGTATCTGGGAAAAGGTCTGGTGAATATTGCCAGGGAAAAGGCGGGGATCATCAAGGAGGGCGTGGATGTAATTACGGCAGCGCAACAACCCCTTGTGGTCAAGACCCTTGAGGCCATTGCTGCTGAACGACGGGCCCCTTTCTGGCGCGTGGGCAAGCACATTCGCTATCGGACCACGCCGGCGGGCCTGGATTACCAGGGCCTGAAGCTGCGGCTGCGGGGGCTTCGCCTCGGGCTTCAAGGAAACATGCAGGCCCGCAATGCCGCCCTTGCCCTGGGGATCATCGAACGTTTGGCTGACAAGGGGATCCATGTCTCTGAGGAACATATACGAAATGGCCTGGCAAAGACCGTGTGGATCGGGCGGATGCAGGTAGTGGGGAGGCATCCGACCATTTTGCTGGACGGGGCCCACAATCCAGCGGCATTGCAGGCCCTGGCACGATCGATCCGGGCGGGTTTCACATACGGCCGGCTCATCCTGGTCATGGGAATCATGGCGGATAAGGCCATTGCCGAAATGATGCGGATCATCGTCCCCCTGGCCGATTATCTGATCTGCACCAGGCCTGTCTATTGCCGGGCTGCCGACCCGGAGGTCCTCATGAGAGAAGCGGCTCCTCCGGGAAGGCCGGGGGAAATTATCCCCCTGCTGTCCGATGCCTTAACCAGGGCCAGGGAGGTGGCCGGCCCGGAGGATCTGATCGTGGTGTGCGGCTCCCTGTTTACCGTAGGCGAGGCCTTGACCTGCATTGATCCGGAGACCTACAGGCCGGACGATTAAGATGAAATGTAATTCCTCAATAAATAGGGGGAGGAGAGGTAACAGCTCAATAACCCGGGGCAGGAGGGTTTTTCTGACGCGACTGCCGGGAGGG
>JAGHEC010000180.1 GCA_021159525.1 Deltaproteobacteria bacterium
AAGAGACCAGCCCGGAGGCCCGGAGCACAAGAAAAATCTTCCTGCCCCGGTGGTACGGTCGCTGTTATCCCCCCAATTATTGAGCTGATGCGATTTTCTCATATCAGTGTATCAGGGAGATCTCAAGACTCCGTGAACGGTTACCAAAATTTTAAGCATTTGATGATATTGCCGAAAACATAAGGAGTAAACATGTTCGGACTCGGTCCCACAGAGCTGATTATTATCGCCGTCATTGTCCTTCTCATCTTCGGGGCCAAACGTCTTCCTGAGATCGGGAAAGGCCTGGGAGGCGCCATCCGGGAACTTAAGAACGTAAAAAAGGAGCTGAGTTCCGACAAGGCCGCGCCTCAGGACGTGCAAAAACAGGAAGAAAAGAAAGAGGAGCCGCCGACCACCCTCGAGGCCAGGATGGCCGACAAGGTCATGGAGCAAATGCCGGGCGTCAAAAAGGTCATGGATGTAAAAAAGAAGGCTGATACTGTAAAGAATCTGCTTAAATAAGCTCTGCGGTCAATGCAAAACATCCAATGCGAACTACCCGATCATAATCCCCTTTCACCTGAAATCCATGACATCCTCGCCCGGTGCAAGACCATCGCGGTGGTGGGAGTTTCCCCGAAAGAGGCAAGGGACAGCAACCGGGTTGCGAGATATCTGCTGGAACAGGGCTACGAGGTCATTCCGGTTAATCCGGGCCAGAAGAAAATTCTCGGGAAAATCTGCTTTCGATCCATCTCTGACATTCCCTTTGCAATCGACATGGCTGATCTCTTTGTAAGTCCAAGCCGGGTTGCGGCTGTAGTGGACCAGTGCATCGACAAAGCGGTGGATGTCATCTGGATGCAACCGGGCGTTGTCCACAACGCCGCCGGCCAAAAGGCCAGGGAGGCAGGCATCCAGGTGGTCATGAACAAGTGCATTATGCAGGAGCACAAGAAAATGACCGCGCCTTAGGAGCTTTGTATCATCTCAATAATTAGGGGGGGATAACAGCGACCGTATGACCGGGGCGGGAAGATTTTTCTTCCGCTCCGGGCCTCTGATTCCCGAGATATTCCCTCACCGCCATTTCGGCCAGCTTGAACTTCTGCACCTTTCCGCTCTTGGTCATGGGAAAGCTGGAAACGATCTTGAAATAGTGGGGCAGAATGGCCTCATCCAGATGGTCCTTTGCAAAGGCGGCCAGGGCGATCCCGGATGTGTTGGCACCCTCTTTCAATTTCAACCAGACCGCCACCTCTTGTCCCCTGTCCGGGTGGGGAAACCCAAAGACCTGCACCTCAGATACGTCCGGGTGCCGGTAGATACACTCCTCCACCTCAACCGGATGGATCTCCACCCCGTCCCTCACAATGACATCCTTCAGGCGGCCGGTGATCTTGAAATAGCCGGCTTCATCCACCTCGCCCAGGTCGCCGGTATGGAACCATCCTTCCCGGTCAATGGCAGAGGCCGTGGCACTCGGCATTCGATAGTACCCCTTCATCAGAAAACCCCTGGTGCACAATTCGCCCTGGGTCCCGGGCGGAACATCTTCACCTGTAACCGGGTCCACAATCTTGACCTCATTGCAGGGCAGGGCCGTGCCGATCGTCCCCACCCGGAACGGGATGGGATCCTCCGGCCGGGTCATGGCAATCCAGGACGATGCCTCGGTAATTCCATATGCTACGGTGACGTGGACCACTCCCACATCCTCCACAAGCCGCTTCATGAGCTCCATGGGACAGGGGGCCCCTCCTACAGTCCCCTTTTTGACAGAACCCCACCATTTTTTGCGGAAGTCCGGATGATCCAAGAGGGCAATGAGCATGGATGGGGATCCGTATATGGCCGTGCAGGCCTCCTTGTGAATCGCCTGGTGCACGTTGGACGGATCAAAAAAATCTGAAGGAATGACCAGGCAGGCCCCTCTGATGAGCCCGGAAAGTGCAATGCAGGTATTTCCGAACATGTGGAACAAGGGAAAAAAGAGACACAATCGGTCCTCATGGCCGATTCCCTGGCGCTCGGTAGAGGCCATTGATTTGTTAATCAGGCCCAAATGATCCAGGACCACACCTTTGGGTTTGCCGGTAGTCCCTGACGTATACATAATAGCCACAGGGTCTTCAGGAGCGATCCGTCCCTTCATCGCGGCCAGGGCAGCCGCATCCGCATCCTCGCCCATGGCCGTCAGCTCGGTCCAGGGAACAGTCTCCGGGAAGGTCTCATCGGCAATTACCACGACGGTTTCGAGGGATGCGATCATGTCCCTTGCGCGGAGGGCTGCATTCACGCACTCCTCGTCTTCAAGGGCCTTTGAAACAATGACGCCCCTGCACTCGGACTGGCTCAGCACAAATTCAAGATCATCTCTCCCGGCCCCCGGATCCACAGGCACCGTAAGGGCGCCGATCCTGCTTATGGCCAGAAATGAGATAAGCCACTCGGGAACATTGGGCGCCCAGACGGCGACCCGATCCCCGGTCTTGATCCCCAGATGAATGAACCCCTTTGCTGCACGCTCCACTTCCCAGGACAGGAGTGCATAGTTGAAACGGACGCCTCTTTCCATGTGGACAAGGGCATCGCGATCCCCGTACCTGTCGCATAACCTCCCTACCATTTCCCAGATGGTGCTTTTCACCCTTTCCATGACTCCCGTCTCCTTTCGCCGCAGCGCATTCACCTGTTAACAATGCTTAGCGAGCGTATTCCCGGCTGCTTGCGGCGGGGTTGTTCAATTCCAGATCCAGCCGCCTGCCATGATCCACCCCGGCCGCGTCTTATAGCGTGGCGCCCTAAGCTTAACAGCTCAATAAACAGGGGCAGGAGGGTTTTTCTGACGCGACTGCCGGGAGGGCGCAAGAAAAACCTCCTGCCCCGGTGGCGCCTTCGCTGTTATCCCCCCAATTATTGAGCTGATGCGATTTTCGCATATCAGTGTACCAAGGAGATCTCAAGACCCCGTGAACCTTTACATTTTATTTTACCATACCGCCCCGAATACAACAACCCCGCAATTGGCGTTTTGGAACTTGAAACCCCTTTCAAACCATTATATATAAGGCCTTACCCGAGAAGGAGCTTTGTGCCATGAGTCTGATCACCCTCATTCGAGTCTCGCTGTCCTTTTCAGAAAGGGAAATCTTCAGAGACATAGGCTTTCAAGTGGAACCCGGCGACAAGATTGGTCTGGTGGGTCGCAACGGGTCCGGTAAAACGACCCTCCTCAGGATTATTGCAGGTGAAATCCCTCCTGTCAGCGGAGAGGTCAGAATCGCCAGGCGAACCCGCATCGCCTATCTTCCGCAGGATATCCACGAGACCGCATCAGGACCGCTGTTGAATACGGTCCTGAACGCCATTTTGGAACGGGCTGATCTGCAGGAAGCCCTTTGGTCCGCTGAGCGGTCCCTCAAGACCCCGAACGATGCGGGGGAGCAGGCCCGCTTAGGCAGGAAGATTGCGGACATTCATCATGAGATCAACGAGTTGGATCAGGAATTCCCCCCCCATGAGGCCGAAAAGATCCTTTTGGGTCTGGGTTTTGACACCAAGGATTTCACCCGCCCTGTTTCTACCCTGAGCGGTGGATGGAAGATGCGGGCAGCCCTTGCGGCCCTCCTTTACCAGAAACCGGACGTGCTTCTTTTGGACGAGCCCACCAACCACCTGGACATGCCCTCCGTCAGGTGGTTGGAGAGATTCCTCCAGGGGTTTAAGGGGGCCCTGGTCCTTGTTTCCCACGACAGGGAATTTCTCAACCGGCAGGTGAACCGCATTGTCTCTTTTGAGCCGGAGGGGATGCGCTCGTACAGCGGCAATTATGATTTCTATCTCAAGGCGCGGGAACAAGAGATTCGAGCAATCGAGGCCAGGGCCAGGAACCAGGAACAACGCATAAGGGAGGCCGAACGTTTCATTGAACGATTCCGGTCCAAGGCCAGCAAGGCAAGGCAGGCCCAGAGCAAGATCAAGCTGGTCAAAAAAATGGAGCTGGTGGAAACACGTCGAAAGGAAAAGACCATTCGCTTCACCTTCCCGGAGGTGCCGCGAAGCGGCAGAGAGGCGGCATCCCTGGAAGGGGTATCCAAACGGTTCGGCGAGCATATCCTTTATGAAAACCTCAATCTGAAGGTCATGCGGGGACAAAGGATCGCCATTATCGGTCCCAACGGCTGCGGCAAGACCACCCTTCTTCGACTGATAGCCGGGGAGTTGGAACCGGACCGGGGAAGGATCTCTCTGGGGCATAAGGTCCATCCCGCCTATTTTGCCCAGCATCACTCGGACTGGCTCAATCCCGCGAATACGGTCCTTGAAGAGGTATATCAGGCGGTCCCCCGCGCGACCATCGGGTTTGTCCGTTCGGTCTGCGGGGCCTTTCTCTTTTCGGGCAACGACGTTGACAAGCCCATAGGAGTCCTGTCAGGGGGAGAACGGGCAAGGGTGTCCCTGGCAAAACTGCTGGTGAAGCCGGGCAATCTCATGCTGATGGATGAGCCCACCAACCACCTGGACATCGAATCCTCAGAGAACCTGATAGAGGCCCTGAAAGGATATGGCGGTACCCTTGTGTTTGTCTCCCACAACCAGTCCTTTGTAAACAGTCTGGCGGAAAAAATATGGGACATTCGGGAGCAGGGGATTGTGGAATATCCGGGCCGCCTGGAGGAATATTACGACCATATGCGCCAGAAGGATGATGCTGCGGATCAAGGGAAACGCCGCGCCGGCGACGCAACTCCCTTGAACAGCTTGCCGGCCGCCAAAAAAACAGGGGCTGTTCCGCCTCCGGCAAGAAGGAACCGCAAGAGCGAAAAGCGGGAACAGGCAAGACACCGCCAGCTCATTTATAATACGCTCCACCCGATCCGGAAGCGGATCCAGGAGGTGGAAGACAGGATCGCCTCCCTTGAATCAAGGCAAAAGGAGATTGAAAAGCGGCTTGCAGACCCAGACGCCTTTGCAGATAACGCGGTCAGCGTGCCCCTTCTTGCTGAATACCGGGATATCCGCGACGAATTGGATGAACGGCTCCTCGAATGGGAGAAGATGCAACACAGGCTGGAATCCACCAAAAAGCGGCTGGGTGTATCAGCCCAATAATCAGGGGGATAACGCTGTTGCGCCTGGGCGTCAGGATTGATCTGAAATATCGCTAAGTTATAAGGCAAGGAGGGACTCATGAAAATCAAAGCAAAACATAAACCCCTCTTAAAGAAAATGGGGCTGAGCGAAGATGATTTTGCCCGCTTTGACGGGAAACATGTAAGTTATGAATTCGACCCGGAGCGGGGCGTCCGGATCTACGATCCCTTTTATACGACATCTTACGATGAATATATCGGCATTGACGGCTGGAGCGCCTGGAGCAGTGAAAACGATACATTCATGAGCCATATCCTGAAAGGATCAGGAGAAAAGCGCGAAGGAACAAAGGCCCCGCGCCCTAAAGCGGACATCCAGCAGATGTCCTCATACCTTCAAAAGAAATTCGGAAAAAGCTCGGAAACGGACGTTCAATAGGCCCCATCGTGACCCTCGCCCAATACATTGGTATGCTGAAAGCCCACCCCGATTTCCGGGAGGCCTTTGTCTGCCATCGCTTTCTTCCCCCCCGCGCACCCGCCTTCGGCCCATGGCCGCAACTTCGCAGCGAGACCATGGAGGCGGCCAGACAGTCCGGTATCCGGCAACTGTATTGCCACCAGACCGAGGCAATCCAACGCCTCCAGACCGGAGCAAGCCTCCTCGTGGCAACCGATACGGCCAGCGGAAAGAGCCTGATCTACAATATGGCAGTCACCGAAGAGATCCTTGCGCACAGGGATGCCAGGGCCCTTTATATCTTTCCTCTCAAGGCCCTTGAGCAGGACCAGTTGAAAAACCTGTGCCTGTGGCTCAAGAGCATTCCCGACAGAAAAATCGCCGCCGACATCTATGATGGCGATACCACGCCCTATCACCGTAAAAAGATCAGGGAAAGAGCGCCTGACATCCTGTTTACCAACCCCGACATGCTCCACCGCGGCATCCTGGCCTTCCACCAGGGCTGGAAGACCTTTTTTAGGCACCTCTCGCTGGTGGTATTGGACGAAGTCCACACTTACCGGGGCATCTTCGGGTCCCATCTCAACCAGGTCATCCGCCGGCTGAAGCGTCTTTGTCGGCACTATGGGTCCTCTCCCCGCTTTATTCTGCTGTCCGCTACCATCAGCAATCCGGAGAGCTTTGGTGAAAAGCTGGTGGAGGAGAAGATCGAGGTGGTACGCGTCGCCGGAAATCCCAGGGCAGGCCAACATGTCGTCTTCCTGAATCCACAGGAAGGCCCCAATTTTTATTCGGCCAGGCTCCTTGCCCATTGTCTCCGAAACGGGTTTCGAACCATTGTTTTCACCCAGGCCAGGAAAGCAACCGAGTTGATCCACCTCTGGGTGTCCCAGTTGGCGCCCGAACTAAGACGGAAGATCAGCTCCTACCGGGCCGGCTTCACGGCCTCGGAGAGACGGGGCATTGAAAAGGGGCTGGCAGAAGGACGCCTTTTGGGCGTCATCTCCACCAGCGCCCTGGAGATGGGGATCGACATCGGCTATCTCGATGTCTGCATCCTGGTAGGATATCCTGGCGCCATCATTAACACCTGGCAGCGGGGAGGCCGCGTGGGCCGTTCCGGTCAGGAATCCATGATCATCCTTGTGGGAAAGCCTGACGCCCTGGATCAGTATTTCATGAAACACCCGGAAGACCTCTTCGAAAGGTCCTTTGAGGCCGCGGTCCTGGATTCGAACAACCCCTATGTAGTGGATGCCCACCTCCCCTGTGCCGCAGCAGAAATCCCGTTGACCCTGAAAGATCGGGCGTTCTGGCCCAAAGACATGCCTGCCCATCTGGAGAAACTGGAAAAGGACGGTCTCCTGAACCGCACCGCCGAAGGAGATCCTGTCTGGTTTTCCTCCCGCCGAAATCCGGCCCTCTCGGTTAATATACGGTCCACAGGGGAGACTTACACCATCTTTGACGCCGGCGCCGGACAGGCCATCGGAACCGTGGACGGAATCCGTGCCTTCAAAGAATGCCATCCAGGAGCCGTCTATCTGCACCGGTCCATCCCCTACAAGGTGGATCGTCTCCTTATAGATAAAAAGGATATTGTGGTTCACCGGTCACGCCTTCAGTACTTTACGCGCACCCGCAGTGAAAAGGAGACTGAAATCATCCAGACCCACCGCAGCCAACCCCGGGGCCAGTTCCTGGTGCGACAGGGCATGCTCAGGGTCACCGAGGTCATTACCGGTTATGAAAAACGGGCATTGCCGGGCCAGGACCTGATTGGGGTCTTTGATTTGGATTTGCCGGAGCAGGTCTTTGAAACCACCGGCTTCTGGATCGAAATCGAGCCGGTGTTAAAGCGGTTCATTGAGGCCAAAAGCCTTCATTTTATGGGAGGGATCCACGCCATAGAGCATGCGGCCATCGGCATTTTCCCCCTCTTCGCCCTGTGTGACCGCAATGATGTGGGCGGGATATGTTACCCGTATCACCCCCAGGTCGGCAAAAGCGCCATCTTTATCTACGATGCCTATCCCGGGGGCGTGGGACTGGCCGAGCAGGGGTTCGATAGCGTCCTGAAACTGCTGGAAAAAACCCTGGAGGTAATCAAGGAATGTCCCTGCGAAGAGGGATGCCCCTCCTGCATCTATTCCCCCAAATGCGGATCAGGGAACAAGCCCCTGGACAAAGGGGCTGCCCGATTGATCCTGGAAGGTCTCCTGGGACATATTCCCTTCAGTGAGATGCTTCCGGACACACAGGATGCGGTCAGGATCGAGTCGGTTCCTGACCGGAGGCCCACTCCTGAGAAGAGGACAGATTCCCGGATCCTCTACCTGGATCTGGAGACACAGAAGATCGCACAGGAAGTGGGAGGGTGGCAGAACAGCCATCTCATGAGGGT
>JAGHEC010000432.1 GCA_021159525.1 Deltaproteobacteria bacterium
AATTCCTTCCGCATCCTCTCACTCGGTGCTATCCTTTTCATAATGCGTGGCCTCCTTTTTTAAGTTTTTTCCCAACTCATATTATACCCGAGGCCATCCATTTTTACAGGAATTATAGGACATCACCTCTCCAGGCGGCAAAAATGGGCTTAACGGGGCTTCCTCGCGAAAAATTGCCTTCCCTGGCCAAAACCTTGTCAGGAGGTTGGCAGTACCTCGTGCCTTTTGCGCTGCTGTTGTTCCTCTTGGGGGGGCTCCGTTATTCCGCCCAGACATCTATCATTTACACACTCGGAGTCCTTGTAATGGTAAGCTTTTTCAAAAAGGAGAGCAGGCTCACTCCTAAGAAGCTTCTCGTGGCCTTCGAGGAGTCCGCCAGGGGCGTCATGCCCATTATCCCGCTCTGCACCGTCATTGGAATCCTGGTTGGCGCCATCCAGATGACGGGCGTGGGAATGCGCTTTACATCGGAGCTTCTGAATCTCAGCGGTGGAAATCTCATGGCCATTCTGCTCATGGCAGGCCTGGCCGCCTTTGTGCTGGGCATGGGCATGACTGCTGTGGGGGTCTATATCCTGACCGTTGTCCTCCTCGCCCCTGCGCTCATTCGTGCCAACGTGGAACCTATTGCGGCCCACATGTTTCTCTTCTATTTCGGATGCCTGGCCTTCATAACCCCGCCCGTAGCCGTCGAGGCCTTTATCGCGGCGGGCATCTCCGGAGGCAGCCCTTTCAAAACAGGCTTTCGGGCCATGCGATTGGGTTTTGCCGCCTACCTGGTTCCCTGGGCGTTTATCTTCAATCCGGGGATCCTCATGGTCGGTTCATGGGTTAATATCTTGACATGCTTCTTCTTCGTGACTCTGGGAGCAATATGCGCCGGATGCGCCTTTGAGGGTTTTCTCTTTGTCCGTTTTCAGGCTTGGGAGCGACTCCTGTCGACCGTCAGCGGGCTGCTTGTTTTTGTGCCCCATTTTCTAACAAGAGGGACCGGGTTGGGAGTTATTGCCCTTATCGTGATGAACCAGTGGATTCGGCGAAGGCGCTTGAAGAAATGATATGCCCAGTACTTCAACCCCTGTGTATCCTTAATAGCGGGTATCGAATTGAAACAAGGAGGCACCTATGAAAATCGACGTTCACAACCACTATTATCCTGAAAGATTTCTGAAACAACTCGAAAGGGACGGGGCTTCCGCAGGGATTGCTTTGGAGACGGATGAATGGGGCCGACAGCTCCTGGTTCAAAACGATAACCGGTTGGTTACGATCACCTCGCCCATGGTCGACATCCCCAAGCGGCTTGCGGATATGGACGAGGCCGGAGTTGACATGCAGATCCTGACCCTCTCCATTCCCAGCGTGGATATCTTCCCCCCGGATGTGGGAGAGGCCCTTGCAAGGACCGTCAACGATGAGACCGCCGAGATCTGCAGTAAACATCCCGACCGCTTCCTGGGATTTGCCACGCTCCCGTTTGTGGATCCCCGCAGGACCGTCCGGGAGCTTGAGCGCTGTGTAGAAGCCCTGGGTTTCCGTGGCGCCTGCATCGGCACAAACATCAACGGG
Source organism: Deltaproteobacteria bacterium (assembly GCA_021159525.1). Lineage (GTDB taxonomy): Bacteria > Desulfobacterota > DSM-4660 > Desulfatiglandales > Desulfatiglandaceae > AUK324. The sequence goes on from JAGHEC010000432.1 coordinate 1,570, forward strand.
ATGGAACTGGACGACGAGCGACTCTACCCATTCTACGAGCGAATCTCCGTCTACGATCTCCCGGTGCACATCCATCCCAGGGCACCCAGGGACAAGGAGACCTACAAGGACTACCGCCTCGGACCCATGATAGGCTTCGAGATGGAGCTTTGCATCTGCATAGTGCGGCTTGTCATGGGTGGGGTTCTCGAAAAATTCCCCAAACTGAAATTCATCGTGTCCCACCTGGGGGGGGCATTCCCTACTTGGCCGAACGAGTGCAGAACTGCTACGAGGCCTATCCCGAATGTCAGAAGAATATCTCAGCGCCTGCCAAAGGGTATTTAAAAAAGTTCTATTACGATACTGTCAGCTTCTTCGAACCTGCCCTGATGTGCACTTACGCTTTCGTGGGGGCCGACCACATGATCATGGGGTCCGATTATCCGCACGTCATCGGCGACATCGGAGAGGCGGTGACCTCCGTTGAGGCCCTGAAGATTCCCCGTGAAGACAAGGAGAAGATATTTTCGGGGAACATCCAGCAACTGATGCACAAGGAAGGATAAAGGCCCATGATGGATGGTGTAAAACAGACCAGATAGTGTTTGAAGTCGAAGAGGAGGAATCCTATGGAAATCTACGAACTGACCACCGATGTCCTTATTGTGGGAGGCGGCTTGGCGGGTACGAATGCCGCTATAGCGGCCGCTGAGAAGGGTGCCAAGGTCGTGGTTGTGGACAAGGGAAAAATCGAACGGAGCGGCGATATCGGGGGCGGTGTGGATCATTTTCTGGCCTATCTGAACACGGACCCGGAATGGGACACCAAGGAAGCCTTTCTGCGTTACGTGGAAAAGGTGGGCAAGGGCACGGGTTACTCCGAGATTATCGAATCGGTCTACTGCGCGGAACTGGGGGATGCGATCGATCGCATGGCGCGGATAGGCAACCCCTTGGCCCAACCGGATGGCACGTTTTACCGGACCCGTTCCATGGGCCAGCCGGGAACCTACTGGATCAATTTCAACGGAAAACGCCTCAAGCCCTGCCTGGGCAAGGCCGTGAGAAAACTGGGGTGCAAGGTCCTTGATAAAGTCATGATGCTAAGTCTGTTCACTCGGGACGGGGCCGTAGTTGGGGGCATCGGGTTTCACATCCGCTCGGGTCATTTCTTTGTGATTCATGCAAAGGCAACCATTGTCTCCACGGGCAACACGAACCGGTTGTACGAAAATCCCAGGATCAATCCTTTCAATACCTGGCTATGTCCCTTTGATACGGGCGATGGACAGGTCATGGCCTTTCGGGCCGGAGCTGCCCTTTCCAACATGGAATACATGCGCATGACCTTGCTGCCCAAGGGATTTGCCGCCCCGGGCTTTAACGCCCTAACGGGCATGGGAGGGCGGTTTGTAAACACCCTCGGGGAATATTATATGGAAAAGAAACACCCCATGGGGAATCGGGCCCCCCGTTATGATGTCGTCTTCTATACCCTCGAAGAAATCCGGAGCGGTCGCGGCCCTATCTATATGGACTGCCGCCATCTCGCGGACCAAGACCTGGTACATCTCAAGGCGACCCTCGGCTATGACAAGGATACGCTGCCGGATTACTTGGAGCAGCGGGGCGAAGATCTGCGACAAAGACCGGTTGAGATAACGGTCTCCGAAGGCATGCAGGCCGGTCCCACGGAAGTGACGGGGAGCGGCATCAAGATCGACCGGGACAGCGCGGCCACGATCCCGGGACTATACGCCTGCGGGGATGCCGCCGACCATAACCGTTGCGTCTAGGGCGCCATCACGGGAGGATACAAGGCGGGCAAATCCGCCGCGGCCTTCGCCCTTGGGTTCAAGCACGAAGCGAGAACTCCTCCGAAGGTTGCCCGTGAGGAGATAGACTCCTTTATGGCCCCTTTGAATCGCACGGCGGGATACCCCTACCGACAGATCGAAGACGCGATTCGCAAGATCATGGCGGAGCATGTGGGGGTCATGAGGACAGCGGATGGCATCAGGGCCGGCCTGCAAAAACTCGACATGCTGGCCCGGCATATAGATGAGATGAAGGCCGATACACTCCATGAACTCATGCGGAGCCATGAGACTCGGTCCCTGCTCCAGGTAGGCAGGATGATGGGGAAGGCTGCGCTTTTCCGGACCGAGAGCCGCAACAAGCCGTATCATCATCGTCTCGATTTCCCGGAGACAGACGACCAGGGCTGGTGCGGGTTAGTGGTTCTCGAGATGAAGGGGGAAGATGTCGCCTCCTCATTCGAACCCATTTCCTATGGAAGTGTCTGAGGCATGAAAAGGAAACAAAAGGGCAACGTAACAGCTCAATATTTAGGGGAAGCACAGTGAACGTACCGCCGGGGGAGGAGGATTTTTCTTTCGCTCCAGGTCTCCGGGCTGGTCTCTTCAGTGACTTATCTGCGGGGGACACCCGCCTGCCAAGGCCAATTGAGCGTTCTTGCCAAGACTTTCGTCC
>JAGHEC010000252.1 GCA_021159525.1 Deltaproteobacteria bacterium
GCCCCTTTGGCATTCTCGCATTCGTCGAGCTGCGGCTTCCCCCACTGATAAGTCACAAAGAGACGGCGCCCTCCCGGCAGTCGCGTCAGAAAAACCCTTCTGCCCCCATTTATTGAGCTGTTACCATTTAAAGATGAATTGCCGATTAAGAGAGGAGTCCGGGGGGATGCGAATCCAGAAATCAAGACGTTTGACGCCTCTTTGGGTCTATTTTCTGTGCGCCTCGCCTCGGAATCCGCAATAACCTTATCCATAACGTTGTGGCTAACTGGCTGGCAATGCAGCCTCTGTGTGCGAGCGGCTCTCCCGCACAGGCACGCAGCGGAATTGTCACGCATAACAGTTTGTTACATCTTATATTTCCCAAAATCTTCCGGGCTGAGATTTTCCAAGATTTCCTGCCATTTTTTCCCTTTTTCCGACTTATCCTGGGGCTCGGCCTTCAGGTCGATGCGGCTGGACTTGCTGATGACTTCGTCGGACACGAAGATGGGGGCCTTGACACGGAGGGAAAGGGCTATCGCATCGCTCGGCCTGGCGTCGATGGACATCTCTTTTCCATTAAATTTAAAATGGATAAGGGCATAATAGGTGTTGTCCTTGAGATCGCAGACCTCGATCCTGCTCACCTGGATATTGACCATTTCCATCAAATTCTTGAGCAGATCGTGGGTCATGGGCCTGGAAAACCTGACACCCTCCAGTTCGCTGGCAATGGCGGTTGCCTCCAAAAGCCCAATCCATATGGGCAGCGTGGCATCCCCTTCCACGGCCTTGAGGATCACAATAGGGCTGTTTGTGATGGGATCCACCGTCAGGCCGGATATTGTCATAGGCGTATACATGATTACCCCCTTCATCGATTAACCACATTAGTCTTATGGACATAAATCCAATTCTTAACCATACAAACATCTTTGTCAACCGCCATGACCCGTCGACAAAATCCTGGATTTCTTTTTAGTGGAAACATCCACCGGGTTTCCCTGATAGTAACCGTTCACGCCTGATTTTTGATCAAATTTGGGATTGTCCGCCTCACGTAACAGCTCAATAACCCGGGGCAGGAGGGTTTTTCTGATGCGACTGCCGGCCTCCGGCCCGTAGCGGGCCTACGCCCCGGAGGGAGCACAAGAAAAATCTTCCTGCCCCGGGGGTACGGTCCCTGTTATCCCCCCAATTATTGGGCTGATGCGATTTTCTCATATCAGTGTATCGGGGAGATCTCAAGACCCCGTGAACGGTTACCCCTGATGAGAGCGGGTCATGGGGCCGGCCGGGATCGTCCGGGAGGCAGCCGCGGCCGCAGCAGGGCGCACGGCCGCTGTTTTATGCCGGAAATTGTTCCTTGTCAGGTACGATGGGCCGTTGTAAAATATCCCTGTTGCCGAATTTTCTCTTTATTTCGTGCCTATCCACAAATAGATTTTGGGTACGAGCGAGTTTCCAATCCAGAAATGAGTCATTAATTTTATAAGATCAAGGAAACCGGGGACCCATCCGAAGGACGGGGAGTCCAAGCGGAGCGCGGACAAAAAGGGCCAGTTATGGATGGAAACTATTTCGGCCAGAAGCGTTCGAGGTAACACATCATGCCGGATGCCAAACCCTTCTATCCATTTATTCTGGACCACAAGCCCGGTCTCTTTCTGGACAGGCTCCTTTACGGGCTCTTCAAGAGGGTCCAGTTCAATGCCAGCATGACCGAGTCCCTCAAGCAGATGCACCGCAAGGGGACGGTGGTCTATGCCATCAAGTACAGAGGACGCCTGGATTATCTTCTCTACCATTACCGATTCCGAAAAAGCCGGCTTCCCTATCCCAAGATAGGCTTTAACCTGAACATGTCCCTGATTCTCCCTTTTTCCCGGCTTTTCAACATGTTAAAATTTAATGCCGTCCACTGTCTACGGCACCGGGCCTTGCCCGACCCCTATGAGACCGGTTTTATGGAACAGGCTGTTTTTGAAGGCACGCCCTCTTTGATTTGCCTGGTGGACCCCAAGGGATTTGCCAGGCACTTCATTTACGCCAGAAAGGACCCGCTTCAATTTCTTGTGGAGACCCAGAAAAAATCCGACCGGCCCATTTATTTGGTCCCGCTTCTCATCCTTTACAATAAGGCCCCGGAGAAAGACCAGCCTAACCTGCTGGACATATTTTTCGGGTTTAAAGACAAACCCGGGTTTTTAAGGAAAATCATCCTTTTTTTCAGAAACAACCGCAGGGCCTTTATCGACATCGGGACGCCTGTTGATTTGAAAAGCCATATGGAGGCCTCCGACCGGTCCGATTTTCCGGAGGCCGTCACCAGGCAGGTCAGACAGATGCTTCTCGACAGCATCGATCAGCAAAAGCGCGTCATCCTGGGACCGATCATCAAATCAAGGGAGCAATTTAAGGAAAAAGTCCTTAAAGATCCTCTGATTACGGAGGCTATTGAAGCCAAATCCTCCAGAAAGGGGGGAGGACACAAGCAAGCGCGGAAAGAGGCGGCCGCCTATTTTGACGAGATTGCAGCGGATTATAATATCGCATACATCCAGTTTGCCAATATCGTCCTGACATGGCTGTGGAAAAAGATGTTTCAGGGGATTGACGTGGATCCCGGGGAATTAGCGGCAGTGAGAGAATACGCCGGAAAAGGGCCTGTGGTCTATGTCCCTTCCCACAAGAGTCACATCGACTATCTGGTGCTTAACTATATCCTGTATCATCAGCACATGCATGTGCCCCGCGTCGCAGCAGGCAAGAATCTCTCCTTCTGGCCCATGGGACCCTTTTTCAGAAAATCAGGGGCCTTTTTCATTCGCAGGAGCTTCAAAGGCGCGAAGCTCTATGCAACGGTGTTTACAAGTTACATCAGGGCCCTTTTAGAAGAGCGCCATCCACTTGAATTCTTTATTGAAGGAGGCCGCAGCCGCAGCGGCAAACTGGTCCTTCCCAAGATTGGATTCCTTTCTATTCTGATCCAGGCCTTTAAGGAGGGCTACTGCGACGATATGGTCTTTGTCCCCGCTTCCATTACCTACGATCGCATTATCGAAGGGCAATCCTATCTCAAGGAGCTGGAAGGAGCCGAGAAAAAGAAGGAGAACTTCAAGCAGGTCATAAAGACCCGGCGCCTTCTGAAGAGAAAATACGGCAAGATCTATATCCGTTTTGCCAAGCCCCTTTTGCTCAAGGAGTATCTCGAAAAAAACGCCGACGCAGGGGACAAGATCCACAAGCATCTGGCCTTCCACCTGATCCGCGCCATCAACCGGACCAGCCTTGTAACCCCCCATGCCCTGCTGGCGTCGGCTGTTCTGACCCGGCATCGCCGAGGTTTTCATTTACAGGACCTGATGAAGACAGTTGATTTGCTGATGCGTTTCCTGGAAAGATACCGGCATCCCGTGGCACAGAGCCTCTCCGATCCGCACACGGCTACCCAAGAAACCCTCGCCCTTCTGATTACGGACAATGTGATCAATGTCTTGGAAGACATGGATGGTTCCGAGATTTTCTACTATGTTGATGATGAAAAAAAGAGGGAACTGGAATATTACAAAAACAACATCGTACACTGTTTCATGTCCCATGCCTTCGTGGCCCTTTCCCTCTTGAGCGGCAGGGAGGAGTTCCGGCAGGAGCGGTCCTTGTTCAAGGATTACGAGTTCCTGAAAAAACTTTTTCGCTACGAATTCATCTATGATGAAGAGGTCACGGTCGACCAAAAGATCCGGGAGGCCATTGCCTATTTCGAGGAGGCCGCGTATGTGGAAAATGGCTTTCCCGGAAACGGGCTGCGGGTCACCCGCCTCGGGTTTGACCAGTTGCCGATCTGGGCGGCCTTTACCAAAACCTTTCTTGAATCCTACTGGATCGCAGCACGGGCGGTGATGGCAGATGAAAAGGGCCGCAGGCCCAGGGCCGACCTTTTGAAGAAGATGAGTTATTTAGGCCGGCGCTTTCACAAGGAGGGGCTTATCGACCACCTGGAGGCCGTCTCTCGTCTCAACTTTGAAAACGCCCTTCGCGTTATTAACCAGGACATCCTTGGCCGTTCAGGTCCATCCGAGGAAGGCCTGTCCCCGGCACGCGACAGACTGGTCAAATTGAGCCGGCGGCTCCATGAGCTGTCGCGTTGCGGTGCATAAGCAGGCCATTTTGCGGTCGGGGAGGGCAGGCGGGCTGCAGCTTGTTTGGTCCCTTGGTCATTGACCAATGACAGAACAGGGGTTGACAAGCCGGCCGATCCCCTCAATCTCCACTGTTGTCTTGTCCCCGTCCGACAGGTAGACCGACGGGTCGCGGAAGGCCCCTACACCGGCCGGGGTCCCGGTCAGGATGATATCTCCGGGGAAGAGGGTAAAGTGCCTGGAGAGGAAGCTGATCACCTCGGGCACCCTGAAGATCATCTCTCCGGTATGGCTGTCCTGCATGAGTCTGTTATTGACCCGGCATTGGATTCTGAGCGAGTGGGGATCCGGCAGCTCGCCGGCCGTGACGATCCACGGGCCCAGGGGGCAGAAGGTATCAAGGGACTTTCCCCTGACCCATTGGCCGTCTCCGAACTGAAGGTCCCTGGCGCTCACGTCATTGGCGCAGGTGTACCCGAACACCGCGGCCATGGCGTCTTTTTCAGCGATGCGGGAACAGGTCTTTCCGATAATTACGGCCAGTTCCGCCTCAAAATCCACCTTTTTTGTCAGTGCATTGTCCCAGACGATGGGCGCTTCATGGCCGATCAGGCTGCTGGAGAACTTGGCGAACACAAGGGGCGTTTCAGGGATTCTCCCTTTGCTTTCCGCAGCATGGTCCCGGTAGTTGAGGCCCAGGGCCACGATCTTGGAGGGCCGTGTCACCGGGGCCGCGAACTGTACTCCGGCAAGGGGGATGGGCCTCCCCGTCTCCCATGCCCCTGGGTTGCCGCTGGTGATGAGATCTATCATATCTGTGCAGCTCGGGAAGGGAATAATCTGCCCGGCCTCCGCCATTCCCTGCCGGATCCGGCCTTCATGAAAAAATTGGATGAGTTTCATCCTCGTGCCTCCCGCCAACCGTGCTACGCCTCTCAATCAACAGGCTCAAAGAGCTTGATGTAATCGCCGTAGACCTCCATGCCATATGTCTTGTCAAGGACATCGAAGCGCCGGGCATAGAAAAAGGCGGTGTCCATGTCATGGGCCTGGGAAATCTTTTCCAGGATGGTCGAGACAATGGCGCCCATCAGGTTGAGGTCCATAATCACGAGATAGGCGGGGATGAGGATCTCCCGCTCATCGAAATGGATCCGGATTCCCGAGGTGACAAAGGCATTTTCTTCCCTCAGATATTGAATCGCGATTGTCTGGCTTGGTTCCATATGGTTTTCGATGGTGGCGATAGTCGTGCTTTTGCCGTCGGGCAGGCCGCGGTCTTCTGTCATGGAAGATCTCCTTTGTATGAGGTTGGTTCAGCCGGGGGCGCTTAAAAGACTGTTTGCTGTTCCTTATGGCACAGGGAAGAGTACTGGTCAAGGAGAAAACCCCTTGAAAAGATCTTGGTATCCGGTTATCCTGATACGCATGCAGCCCGGCCGGGCCGCCGACCCCGGCAGGGACGGCGGCTTGGTTTAAAAGCGACGCACTGCAATGGTCTGGATTTCCGCATGGATTCATCAACACCTCAAGAGCCTGGTTTTTCCCTTTCAAAAGAGGCGTTCTGCCGATACTGCCGTCTCCTCTATGAGCGACGCCTGACCGCGGGCGGGGGCGGGAATGCGGCGGCCCGCTGCGGGGACCGCATATGGCTTACCCCGACCGGACGGTCCCTGAGGGATCTGTGTCCGGAGCAAATTGCCGTTGCAGACCGGCAACGGGGCCTGATCAACGGGGAGGCACCCACAAAGGAGGCGGGAATGCACATGGCCATCCTCGAAAAGCGGCCTGATATCAACGTGATCTTTCATGTCCACGGGGCCTGGCTCATTGCCGCTTCCACCCTGTTGGATCCGGGGCCGTCGTCGCTGCCGGCCCTCACCCCGGGTTTTGTGCATTGTGCCTTTCCACTGCCCATGCTTCCTTTCCTGGTCCCCGGGAGCCATGATCTCGGAGCGGCCGTGGCCGAGACATTCTCCTCGCCCAAGGTCTGCGCGGTCCTCCTCCAGAATCACGGGTTGGTCACAGTGGGAAAGGACTTTTGTGAGGCATTGAATATTGCGGAGGAGATCGACGAGGCTGCCCGGGTTCTGGTCCTTACCCGGGGAAAGGGGCGGTCCATTTCCCCGGTTCATATCCGGGATATCCAATGCATCCGCGGGACTGATTCATGACAGTAGACTATTCCCGTGGCCCCGAATCAGGTTCAAGTTGCCGCTGCAATCAGGGGATTTTGGCCGGTAGACTCTGTGTTTGCAACTTCTCTGCAACGTGTGAAGGAGTTTTCTCGTGGGGGTCTCTGCCTCCCGCCCCCGGGCTGTATTTGGTTTTTCCCGGCCGCGCTATGGGGGGTCACTGCCTCCCCTCCAAGACGGGA
>JAGHEC010000152.1 GCA_021159525.1 Deltaproteobacteria bacterium
AAAGACTGTCCTTGGGGCTGGATCAGAACGAATTCCAGCGCTCTGCCGCCGTTGCCACGAGCTGTAACCGGTTTTTGTCCCGTCTTGGAGGGGAGGCAGTGACCCCCCCACGCGGGCATAACGTTGCGGGGCTGTGGGTGAAACCTGTTTGCTTGCGGTTGCCGGGCTGCCTATTATCCCGGGTTTTGGCCCGATTCGCGAGGCTCCCCGGTTTATTGGGACGAAATATGAGGACGATGCATTATGGATAATTTTTATGAAGAACTCAAGGAACGTGTCTTTGATCTGTGGAACTCGGAAGGTCTTCTCTCAGAGAGGATCCAAATCCGTGCCCGGGCCCTCAGCGTGGCGGAGGCCATCGGAAATCCGCAGCACCAGGATTTTCCTATTCAAAAGGGAAAAGAAAAACTCATGGAGGCCACTTTTATGGGGGCTGCGGGTCAGGCCTTTACGGACATGTACGGCGATTATGAGGGGGCCCTCCGGGAGGTCCTGAATCTGCCCCTGGCGGACAACCGCCAGCGGGCCGTGTTTGTGGCCTCGCTCAATGCCGTGCTTCGTCACCTGGGCCGGATCAAGGGATCCATACATTGCCATGATGAGGACCCGGTGGCATGCGGGAGGAGGCTGGCGCGCTATTTGGACGAGCGCTACAGGGGGGCCAGGATTGCACAGATCGGATTCCAGCCGCGCATGGTCGAAAATCTGGCGCCTGTCCATGCCCTGAGGGTCCTGGATATGGATCCGGACAACATCGGCGCCGTCAAATTCGGCGTAGTTGTTGAGGGAGCTGAACATACCGCGGATGCCATTGACTGGGCCGATCTTCTGCTTGTCACAGGAACCACCCTGACCAATGATACGGTTGGGCCGCTACTCAACAAAAAGCCGATCATATTTTACGGAACCACCGTGGCCGGCGTGGCCCATCTGATGGGATGGGAGAGGTTCTGCCCGTGCAGCCGATAGCAAAATCAACATCGGGGCCCGCGGCCCTGGACCTGTGACCTCCTGAATTCTATGGGGAAATCAATGCGCAGAAGGATTCCTTTTTTGGCGGCGTTAGCGGTTGTTATCATGTGTGGCCTCCATGCGCATGCAGGGGAGATGTTTCCCCTGCATATTGCGGTTGAGTTTACGGATCATGCAGCCGGCGCCTATATTGCTCGGGACAAGGGATGGTTCGAGGCGGAAGGGATAAAACCGACATTTTACAGCTACCTGACAGGCATGTCCTTGGCGGCTGCCTTGTGCCGGGGAGAGATTCAGGCCGCGTATCTCTGTCTGTTGCCGGCCATTAACGCCCGTGCAAATGCCGGGACGCGGATCAAGGTGGTGGCAGGCACCCATAAGCACGGGTATGCCCTGGCCATTAACCCGGACAGGGTGAAAAGTGTGAAGGACCTGGAAAGGCCGGACATTCGCATCGGGGCTGTTCGGGCAGGAGGGCCTGCAGACGCCATCCTCCTTAAGACCATCGAAAGATATGATCTCGATCAGGCAGGAATTCTGAGCAGGGTCCGCAGGATGAGCCCTCCCATGCAGATAATGGCCATCCAGACGGGCAAACTGGACGCGTCTTTCAGCCCGGAACACTGGCCGGCCATGGCAGAAGAGGCAGGATTCAAGATCTTGCTCAGGAGCCAGGATGTGTGGCCGGACATGCAGGGGAGTGTGCTTATTGTAAAAGAAGAGCTCATCAGGGATCATCCCGATATGGTGAGGAAGCTGACAGCGATTACCGGAAAAGCCACTACATGGATCAACCAACACCCTGAAGAGGCCGCCTCGGTGATGGCAGAACAATTGCAGATCCAAGGCGATAAGATGTTTTCCCTTGAGCGGTCGGGGAGAAGAGCCATGCTGAAAATCAGTCAACAGGCAGTGCGCAGATCCATGGAGAGGCTTGAATACACCACGCATATTGATTCAAAAGGAGTGCAGGCGGCCATTGATTTCGCGGCACGCCAGGGGTACATTAAAAAGCGCTTCAGGGCGGCGGATATCCTCGATCTGAGGTTTTCTCAATGAAAAGGAGGAAATCGTTGGAGGCCGTATGGGGGGTGTTTCCCGTGCTTGTTTTTCTCGCCATATGGGAAATCGTTGGCCGTCTCCACCTTTTCCCCGGTCAGTCCTTTTTCCCCACTTTTTCCGCGGTGCTCAGGGAGTTTTATCATCTGACCGCAAATGGTGTGCTGGGGAAGAACTTCTTGAGCAGCCTGACAAGGGTCCTCATCGGCCTGTCAAGCGGTTCCATCGCAGGGATCTTTATGGGCGTTCTCATGGGTTGGCGCCACATCATCGACAAGGCATTCAATCCCATCATCAGCCTGTTTTACCCCATCCCGGCCCTGGGGTGGCTGCCGCTTTTAATGCTGTGGATCGGCATTAACGAACTGCTCCCCATAACCATCATTTTTATCTGTTCCTTCTTCCCGGTGGTCTACAATACGGCCACAGGGATCCGCAGCGTGGACAGAAGATACATCCAGGCCGCAGAAACCCTGGGGGCGTCGAACATGAGGATCCTGTTTAAGGTGGTCATCCCCCTGGCTCTCCCCAATATCTTTACCGGCCTCAGATTGGAGGCGGGGATGTCCTGGCGGGTGCTCATCGCTGCAGAGATGGTCGCCATCCCGACCGGGATCGGGGCGCTCCTCATGCAGGCCGAGAGCCTGGTCCGGGTGGATATCATCATCGTCTGTCTCATCGTCCTGTCTGGCATGTGTTTTATTTTCGAAAAGGTGTTTGCACTGGCAGAAAGGCGGCTGGCGGGCAGATGGAGCGCCCATGCCTGATATTCGGCTCGTCAATGTCTCCAGGCATATTTGCAGGGGGCTGAATCTCACGATTCGGGACAGGGAGATTTTTGTGGTCGTGGGAACCACGGGGGCGGGCAAGACCACCCTTCTGAATGTCATTTCAGGGGTGACGGATTACGAAGGGAGTGTGCTCATGGACGGCAGGAGCGTGGACAGGGTCCCGCCCAGGAAAAGGGGCGTCGGCTGTCTCTTTCAGGGCCTGGCCTTGTTTCCCCATCTGGATGTTTTTTCCAATATCGCCTTTGGATTGCAGGCCGGCGGCGTCGAGAGGTCTGTTGTGGAAGCGAGGGTGTCCTCCCTCATGGAGATGATGCGCATCCAGCACCTCGCAGACCGTTATCCCCATACTCTGTCCGGAGGCGAGCAAAAGCGGGTTGCCCTTGCCCGTTCCCTGGCCCCGTCCCCGCAGGTCCTGCTTTTGGACGAACCCACATCCAGCCTGGACCGTCAGACAGCAAAATATTTGCGGAATGAGCTGATTCAGGTTTTGAAAGGTCTGGGGATTACAACCGTATTTGTGACCCATGATCTGAGGGAGGCGGAGGAGATTGGAGACAGGATTGCCTTGATGTTCAACGGCAATGTGGAGCAGATATCCACTCCCCACGATTTTTTCTTCAATCCCGTAAACGAACGTGTGTCGGAATTCGTGGGAATGCCCAATATCATTGAGTGCACACGGTCCCGTGTCCTGGCATCCGGTTTGGTGGAGGTTGTTTCGGATGACATGAAGATGGTGCTTCCCTATGACGGAAACAGCATCAGGAGGATTGCCATTCCGCCGGATGAGATTTATCTCTCCGACGTGCGGCCCCCCGGGCCTGCCTTGAACCGTTTCACAGGGATAGTCCAGGAGATCACATCCCTTCAGGCCACCGTAAGGGTGAGGGTGTCTGTCGGTGGAAAAAGCCTGCTTGCAGAAATGCCCGCGAGCGCCTTCAATGAAATCTCTCTTGAAAAGGGAAAAGAGGTGTATGTGGTAATCAAGCTGAGAAGATTGCGATATGTGGAGTCATAAGGAAGAATGAAGTTGTCACTGTGATGATGCAGTGAGGAGAGGCGGGTCCATGTTTTGGAAACAAAGGATTGTGGTTAAAGGCGCCGGGGACCTGGCGAGCGGTGTGGCAGCACGCCTGTGGCGGTGCGGTTTTCCTGTGGTGATGACCGAGATTGCCCGGCCGCTGACAGTCCGCCGGGCCGTCTCATTCTCGGATGCGGTTTACGAGGGTGAAACCAGGGTAGAGGAAATAACCGCCAGGCGGGTGGACGACAGGGCCGCTGTACCGAGAGTGCTCGGCGACCACGTGATTCCGGTGGTTGTGGATCCGGGGGCAACCATTGTCCGCGAAATAGAGCCTTTTGGAGTGGTGGACGCCATCATGGCCAAGACGAACACAGGCACTTGCATGAAAGATGCGGCCTTTGTGGTGGGGCTGGGACCGGGTTTCACCGCAGGGAAGGATGTTCATTCAGTGGTGGAGACCAAGCGTGGCCATACCCTGGGGAGGGTGATCTGGAAAGGAGAGGCCATTCCCAATACCGGAATACCTGGCGAGGTCAGGGGATTTGCCGCGGAACGGGTCATTCGGGCCCCCGGCCGGGGGGTTTTCAAGGGAGTTCGCTCCATTGGCGAGCATGTAAATAAGGGGGATATTGTGGCCTATGCAGGGGATGTACCGGTCCTGGCGCCTATTTCCGGCATGCTGAGGGGTCTGCTTCATGACGGCGTTTTTGTGGAAAAAGGGCTTAAAAGCGGGGATGTGGACCCCCGGGATGATAAGGAATCCTGCCGGACCATCTCAGACAAGGCCCTGGCCATCGCCGGGGGCGTGTTGGAGGCCATTCTTATGTTCATGCACAGAGAAGGCAAAGAGTATCACCTCAATAATTAGGGGGATAATTGCGAACCTAGTGCCGGGGCAGAAGAATTTTTCTTCCGCCCTCCCGGCAGTCGCGTCAGAAAAACCCTCCTGCCCCTGTTTATTGAGCTGTTACACATTTACTTTCAGACAAGTATTTCTTGAAGGCAGTTGTCCCGGCGCCGGGAGCCCATGTTCCTGTCATGGTTATGGAAGGGATTATCACGGCCTTATCTGTGTTACCCCTCAAGAGGGCACAGCCTGACATGCTGCCGGAGAAAAGGGAGTGATCGCTCATGATACGGGAGCCTTTTGTCAATGAAGCATCGCCGTTCCAGCGGCTCGATCCCCGGTTGCGGATCCTTATGGCCACAGCATTTGCCTTTGTGATGGCCCTGTCCGACCGTTTTTCGGCATTGGTTCCAGGGATTGTCGCATCCATCATACTCATCGGGTTTTCGGGATTGCAGGTCCGTAACGTGCTCAAACGCCTAATGCTGGTGAACGGCTTTATCCTTTTTTTGTGGCTCGTGGTTCCGGTGACTTTTCCCGGGGCCCCGTTATTTGATCTGGGACCCCTGACCGCCACACGGGAAGGTGTCCTGGTCTCGGCACGCATTGCCATCAAGTGCAATGCCATTCTGCTTAGCTTTATTGCCCTGGTGGCAGTAAGCCCGGTTGCCACCCTGGGTGCTGCCCTGGCCCGGATGGGGATCCCGGAAAAGATCGTCTTTCTGCTCCTCATGAGTTACCGGTACATCTTTGTCATGGAGACGGAATATCAGAGGCTGGCAAGGTCGGCCGCGGTTCGCGGGTTCCGGCCTTCCACGTCGATCCACACCTACAGGACCTTCGCCTACCTGATCGGCATGTTGTTTGTGCGGGCCTCGGCAAGGGCCGAGCGGGTTTATATGGCGATGCTCTGCCGTGGGTTTTCGGGAAGATTCCATTGTATGCAGGAGTTTTCCTTTTCCCGAAAAGACGGTATTTGGGCCGGTTGTATGACTATTGCGTTATTTGGACTGGGGATTTTGGAATGGATGGGTTGAGCTCGATCATCGAGCTGGAACATATATGTTTTGGATATGACGCAGGACCGCCGGTGCTTGACGATCTCTCCTTTTTGCTCGGCGAGGGCGAAAAGGCGGGCCTGATCGGATATAACGGGAGCGGCAAGACCACGCTCCTCCACGTAATCATGGGACTTCTCACACCCTCACGGGGAACCATCCGGGTGTTGGGAAAAAAGATCGAGACCAAAAAGGACTTCCTGGAAGTTCGACGCACCATCGGCCTGGTCTTTCAGAACGCGGACGATCAGCTCTTTTCTCCCACGGTCTTGGAAGACGTGGCCTTCGGCCCCCTCAATCTGGGGAAGTCACCCAAGGAGGCGCGGACGATGGCCATGGAGACCCTGGAAAGGCTCAACCTGGAGGGGTTTGAAAACCGCATTACTCACAGGCTCTCGGGCGGTGAAAAAAAACTGGTCTCACTCGCCACTGTCTTGGTGATGCAGCCCAAGGCCCTTCTCCTGGACGAACCCACCACCGGCCTGGATGAGGACGCCCGGACCAGAATCACGTCTTTGTTGAACGACCTTGATATCAGCATGGTTATTGTATCTCACGAATACGATTTTCTTGCGGGGACGGTGCAGCGCGTCTACAGCATGAAAGACGGGCGGATCCAATTCGACGGAGAGGCCGAGATCCTCCACGTCCATGTGCACAGGCACCCGGTAATTGAGCATCGCCACAGTCGTGAAGGGGAGCAGGGAAAATCGCATTCCCGTTGATGAACCCCCGAATACGTAACCGCATAATCAAAATTGCTTGGCGAAAAAGATAAACGATGCAGATGGTGATTAAAATAGTCCTGAGCGTGATAATTATTCTTGCCGCTACGGCAGTTGGAAGGAAATTGCCGTCAACGGCCGGTCTGATCGGTGTTATGCCTCTCACCGGCGCCCTTGTCCTCGTGTGGATGTATCTGGAGAATGACGGGAATACCGAGATCATGCAGGAGTTCACCAAAGGCGCCCTTTGGGGAATTCTGCCCAGCGTTTTTTTCTTCCTGATGGCTTTCCTTTGCTTCAAGAAACAGCTTTCCCTGCCCGTTGTTCTCTTGTCGAGTTTTGGGGTGTGGCTGGTGGCCGCATGTGTCCACCAATGGATTTTGAAATGAATGAAGGAGCGGGCCTCCTGGATTTATAGCCGAGTGATAGACTATTGACGTACCTGTTGAACCAACGGATACCATTATTATCGGTGGGGGGTTTGAGCGGCATCTACGCCGTGAGCCTGTTGGCGGCTGAAAATCGACCCTTTGTGATCCTCGAGGCCCGCAACCGGGTGGGCGGCAGAATCTTCAACCCCGAATGCCAGGGCTTTTTCTCGGATTTGGGTCCGTCCTGGTACTGGCCTGAGATTCACCCTAAGATGGCCCGTCTTATTCAGGCCATGGGGCTCAGGGGGGCGGCCTCCCCCGAGACTAACGGGATGGATAGGTAGAGGGAAACGGAATGGCGGGTTAGCTGGCTTACGGGTTAGCCTATTTGTAATAGCTCAATAAATAGGGGCAGGAGGGTTTTTCTGACGCGACTGCCGGGAGGGCGCCGTCTCTTCGTGACTTATCACTGGGGGAAGCCGCAGCTCGACGAAGTCGAGAATGCCAAAGGGGGCAAGCCTGCCCGCCATTGCCTTG
>JAGHEC010000371.1 GCA_021159525.1 Deltaproteobacteria bacterium
ATTGCGGGCAGGCTTGCCCCTTTGGCATTCTCGCATTCGTCGAGCTGCGGCTTCCCCCACTGATAAGTCACGAAGAGACGGCGCCCTCCCGGCAGTCGCGTCAGAAAAACCCTCCTGCCCCGGGTTATTGAGCTGTTACCTCCGGAGTATCCGGCGAAAAGTGTCCAGAATCATAGGAACTTGGCGATACTATTGTCAATATCATTCGGGGGTGTCGCTGTATTGCACCATATATTGATATATTGATATTTTATGGCACATTATGTGGTATTTTTTCTTTACAAACACCCATAGATATGCTAAGGCGCTCCCGAGGGTTTCGGCCGAGGGTTTTGCGGCAGGGAAATACCCGGCAGGAATCTTGGCTGAGCAGGGAACCCGGCACAAGGGAGGAGAGTATGAAGATCAAGAAAGTCTCCATTTTTGGCTTTAAATCCTTCATGGAAAAAATGGATATTGTTTTCCCGGAAGGGATTAGCGGCGTGGTGGGGCCCAATGGCTGCGGAAAGAGCAATGTGGTGGATGCCATCCGCTGGGGCATGGGTGAGCAGAGCCCCAAGCAGCTGCGGGGCCGCAAAATGGAAGACGTGATATTCAACGGCGCCGGTTCCCACAGGCCCCTGGGAATGGCAGAGGTTTCCATTCTGTTTGAGAACGGCGACGGCACGTTTCCTGGCGCATTTTCCAATGATTCTGAGCTCATGGTCACCCGGCGTCTCTACCGCTCCGGGGAAAGCGAATACCTCATTAACAACGTGGCGTGCAGGCTCAAGGACATTCAGGAAATATTCATGGATACAGGCCTGGGCAACAGGGCCTATTCCATTATCGGGCAGGGCCAGATCGGGAGCATCATCGAACAGCGGCCCGAGGAGACCCGGGTGATGCTGGAAGAGGCCGCGGGCATCACTAAGTACAGAAAGAAAGTAGAGATTTCTCAAAGAAAGATTGAACTGACAGAGGCCAATCTCCAACGGGTCGAGGACATCCTGGGGGAGATCCGGAGTCAGGAACGTTCCCTGAAACGCCAGGCTGCCAAGGCCAGACGCTATAAGGCGCTCAGCGAAGAGATCCGGGATCTGGAGATCGAACTTTACAGCAATATCTATGCGCAGCTGAAAGCGGAACTGGGGAAAAAGACCGATTCCACAGAGGCCCTGGTGAGGGAAGAGATTGACAAGTCCACACAGATGGCCCAGGTCCGGGCCTTGATTGAAGAGATGAATCTCGAGCTGGACGAAAAGGACGCGGGCCTCTCTGTTTATAGGCAGGATCACCTCCGTCTCAGTGACAGGGTGCGGAAAAAGGAAGCGGAGGTCGAATCCCTGTCCAGCGAGATGCGCATGATCCAGGAAATGAAGGGTCGGCTCATGGCCGAGCAGGAATCCCTGACCCTCCGGCTCAGGGATCTCAGGGAGAAGCGGGCAGACCTGGAGAATGACCGGGAGGACATACGGGCGCGGTCATCCGAGCTGGAAAGGGAGATCGCGGTCAGGGAGGAACGCGCGGCCATCAGGAAGCGGGCCCTGGAAGAGATCCGGGAGGACCATGAAAAGGCCAGGACAGAACTGAGTGCCGGTGAAAACAGGGAAGTGGGGCTGAATCACGAGTCAGGATATCTGAATCGTCTTCTCCAGCAGATCTCGGACAGTCGCTCCAGGCTCGAAAAGGAGCTCTCCGAGATCCGCGCCAGGTCTGAGAACATTGTCAGGGCCTCGGAAAGAAAGGGGAGGGTCCGGGAGGCGACTGCAGAGAGACTTGCCTTGATAGAGTCCAACATGGAGGGGGAAGGCACCGCACTGGAGGAACTTAGGACGCTCAAGGCACGGGTGGAATCCGAGCTGAAATCAGTGGAATCCGAACTGAACATGTGCCAGTCCAGACTTGCCAGCCTGGAAACCCTTACAGAGAATTTTGAGGGATACCAGGCAGGGGTGCGGGCCATCATGAAGGCCAGGGATTTTCCGCCGCTTCAGGAAGGTCGCGTGCTGGGGATACTGGCCGATGCCATCCAGGTGGACTCCGCGTATGAGCGGGCTGTGGAGGCGGTTCTGGCTGACAGACTCCAGTATGTTTTGGTGGCCTCCAGGGGAGATGCCAAAGAGGCTGTTGCCTATTTGAGAGAGCGGCAAAAAGGTAGAGGCAGTTTTGCGCCGGTCGCCCACGTGAGGGGAACGGCTGCCGGGTTGGGGGAGCACGGCCTGAGCTTTCCACGGCTGATCGATCATGTGTTGTTTGCCCCGGAATACAGGCCCCTCATGGAGACCCTGCTCGGAGATACGGCGGTGGCGCCGGACCTGGACACAGCCCTTTCAAACTGGGAGCAGGTCCGGGTCATTTCAGAGAAGAACCCGTGCGGGATCTGTTTCGTCACGATGGACGGCGATATGGTTGATGAAAGGGGCATTATCACCGGCGGAAAGGCGGCCCATGGTTCACGGGGCCTCTTGATAAGGAAACGGGAGATGTCCGACCTGCGGGAGAATGTGGGCCGACTCACAGCAGGGCGCGACGATCTGCAGGCCAAGCTGGAAGAAATCATTGTCCGGATCGAACAGAAGGAGGGCATTGTCAAGGGCCTGACCGAGGATCGGTGGTCCTGCCAGGAAGAAATCAACGAACTGGACAAGATTTTATTCCGGTTCGGGCAGGAACTGGATCAGTTGGAAAAGATGTCTGCCAAGATCTCGGATGATCTCAATAGAAAAGAGATTGAACGGAACAAGCACGAGAAGGATCTGGTCCGGCTTGCTGATGCATTGGCCGCGCGCAAGACCCAGCGACAGAAAGAAGAGGCCTATTTTCAGGAAAAGGAAAGGGAGCTGCGTGAGGCCCGGGAGGAATACGAGCAGTGCCGGGAGGATGTGACGCGGCTCAAGGCGGAGCGACGTATTTCGGAGGAGGCCGAACGGAGCGCATTGCGAGAGATGGCCCTGATGGACGGGTATGTGGAGGATGCCCTGGAACGTCTCGCCAAGATAGAAGAGGATCTTGTGTCGGGTGAGGAACGACGCGAAGACTGCCAAAGCAAAAAGGAGATGCTGGAGGAAAAGCTGAGAGATCTCCGGGAGAGGCTGCGGAAGGCCGAGGCGGACATGAATCGCGCTGACATGGAACGGCGGGAATTCCAGTCGCACATAAGGGACCGGGAGAGAAAAGAAGAGGATCTTCAACGGGAGGTGGATGCACTCAAGGAACAGATTAACAGGGCCAGGATGGAAAGCTCCGAGATCCAGTTCAAGATGAATCATCTCGTTGAAAGCGTGAGGAATAAATTTAACTTGCATCTCTCTGAGATATACCGGTCCCACGTCCGGGAAGACTTCTCGCGTGCCGAGGCTGAGGAAGCCCTGGAGAAGAAAAGGCGCTCGAGGGAGCAGATCGGGGAGGTAAATCTGATGGCCATCAAAGAGCTGGAGGCCCTGAACGAACGTCACGCCTTTACCGTGAAACAGCGGGAAGATCTGGTCACCTCCATTGAGTCCTTGAGGACCGCCATTCGCAAGATCAACCGAACCTCCCTTGAGAAATTCAGGCAGACCTTTCAGGATGTGGATGCCAAGCTAAAGGAAATCTTTCCGATCCTTTTCAATGGCGGGACCGCTGGATTAAAGCTGACGGATGAATCGCGGCCCCTGGAGAGCGGGGTTCTGGTGGAGGTCCAGCCCCCCGGAAAGAAGCTGAGCCACATGGGTCTCCTTTCCGGGGGGGAAAAGGCCTTGGTGGCCATGGCCCTCATCTTTGCCATCTACATGATCAAGCCGAGTCCCTTTTGCCTACTGGACGAGGTGGACGCTCCCCTGGATGAGGCCAATATCGACCGGTTTAACAGTTTGCTCAAGAAGATTCGCCAGACATCCCAGATCATCATGGTCACCCACAGCCGGAAGACCATGGAGATCACCGACCGGTTGTACGGCATTACCATGCAGGACCAGGGGGTGTCCAAACTGGTGACCGTGAATATCAATGGCGGCTCAGGCCCGGGTTTGAAATCCCTTAACTAAGGAGAAGCGAGACAGTGGCGTTTTTTAAGCGAAAAAGAAGCGATGAAACAGAGCTCCCTTCGGCGCCGGTGGAGGAAAAACCTGCAAGCCCGTCCTATCCGGCAGATGGGGAGAAAGATAATGGCGGGCGTTTTTTCGGGAAGCTCCGCGATGGACTGTCAAAGACACGAAATGCATTTACAGGCCGGATGGACCGCCTCTTTTTGGGCAAAAAGGAGATTACAGAGGATCTCCTGGATGAGCTGGAGGAGATTCTCTTTACCTCGGATATCGGCGTGACCACCACCCAGGAACTGATTGATTCGGTGCAGGAAAAGGTGGCGAGAAAAGAACTCAAGGACCCTGACAAGCTCAAGACAGCGCTCAGGGATCAGATGCTCGGGTATTTAAAGGCTGCCCCTGTGGAGCAGTCCCTCCCCAAAGCCGGAGAACCGTTTGTCGTTATGGTGGCGGGCGTCAACGGAGTAGGCAAAACCACCACCGTCGGCAAAGCTGCGCATCGCTTTAAATCAGAGGGAAAAGAGGTGCTTCTGGTTGCAGCCGATACCTTCAGGGCCGCTGCTGTGGAACAGCTCTGCATCTGGGGCGAGCGGGTGGGTGCTGCTGTGATCAAGCAGGGGCCCGGGGCCGATCCATCGGCTGTTGCCTTTGACGGCCTGACCGCGGCTATGGCAAGGAAGGTCGATGTGGTCCTGGTGGATACGGCCGGCCGGCTCCATACCAAGGTCAATCTCATGGAAGAGCTCCAGAAGATCCGCCGCGTGATGGGTCGCAAGCTCCCCGGCGCCCCCCATGAAGTCTGGCTGGTCCTGGACGCCACCACCGGGCAGAATGCCATCTCCCAGGCCCGGATGTTTCACGAGGCCCTTGGTGTGACCGGCATTGTCCTGACCAAGCTGGACGGCACGGCCAAGGGCGGCATCGTGGTGGGCATTTCGAGGGAACTAGGCATACCCATCCGCTTTATCGGCATCGGCGAGAAGATCGATGACCTGAGGGAGTTTGATGCGGCCGATTTTGTCAGGGCGATCTTTGATTAAAGCGCCCGCATCCATTCAGGCCGCAGACCTATCTCTCCCCTCAATGCCCTGTCGATCTGATCCAGGGCCTCCTGCTTTCCATTGGGAAGTCTCGCCTTGATGGGAAGATAGTTGGATGCGTGGTTGGAAAAGAAGAGCCCCCGGCTCAGGTCGGTGTGAGCGATCATTTCTTTCAGCTCCCGGAGGAGTTCCGCTTCGGCCAACAGCTCAAACTTTCCATTGACATAGTCTTCATAAAGGGGCGTTCCCGGGATGAGCATGACCGTGAGGGCCCCTACGTAATTTGGGTCCATGCGGGTCAGGAGCTGGCCCGTGGCACGGGCGTGCTCAAGCGACCTCTCCCTTCCGGCAATCCCCAGCAAGACCGTAACCGACAGCTTGATACCGGCCTCCCTGACCTTTCTCCCCATGGCGATCAGGTTCTCCGCGGTTGTGCCTTTTCGGATCTGTTTAAGCAGGGCATCATCCCCGGTCTCCACGCCGAGATAAAGGATGCCCAGTCCGTTTCCTCTCAGTTCTTTCAACTGCTCCAGGGTCTTCATGCGAATGCTTTTGGCATTGGCGTAGGCCCCTACGCGCCGCACCCAGGGGAGGTGTTCCCTGATTTGGTCCAGGATCCACAGCAACCGCTTCTGGGGAATGATAAGGGCGTCCCCGTCCATGAGAAAAACCCGGTCTTGGCGTTTCATATATTTGGATGCAAACAGGATGTCGCCAAGGATGGTTCGATTGTCCTTGATGCGGAATCGCTTGTCCTTATAGGTGCCGCAAAAGGTGCACTTGTTGTGGGAACACCCCACTGTTACCTGGAGCAGGATGCTGTAGGCCTCGCTGGGGGGCCGGATGCAGTTCCCTTCATAGTGCATCTCTTCGCTCATGATGGCTGGTTCCATTTCTTTTTATCCTCCTGTTCGCCTTTTGGACGTCGCGGGTCCCTTTCCGTTCAAGCCCCGCAAATAGACCTTCATGGCCTTGAGCGGGTGTTGCGCCGAGTCCATGACCGCGGTGGGCTCGAACCCGCAGTGGAGCATGCAATTCGTACACCGGGGATCCTTTCCCATGCCGTACATGGACCAGTCCGTCTTTTCCATCAGGTCCTTAAAGGTGGCCTCATACCCGTCGCATAAGAGATAACAAGGCCTCTGCCACCCGAATATGTTGCGCGTGGGGTTGCCCCAAGGCGTGCACTTATATTCCTGGTTGCCTGACAGGAAATCCAGGTAGAGCCTGCTGTGGTTGAATCGCCAGCCCCTCCCGCCTGCCGATCTGAAGATGGACCGAAACAGCCCTATGGCCTCGTCCCTTGTGAAGAAGCCCTCCTGGTCCGATGCATTTTCATAGTTGAAGGCCGAGGCGATGGTCATGGCCTCCACCCTGAGGGAGACCAGAACATCAAAGAGCTTGCCTGCCTTTTCCCCTGTGTCGCCCCTGAAAAAGGTGGTGTTGGTGGTGACGCGGAATCCCCTGGATTTCAGGAGGCGGATGGCGGACATGGCCCGGTCGAATACTCCCTTGCGACAGACCCGGTCATCGTGGCGTTCCCGGAGCCCGTCCACATGGATGTTGAAGGTGAGATAGGGGGATGGCTCAAACTCGCGGATCCGCTTTTCCACAAGGAGGGCATTGGTGCACAGATACACGAATTTCCTGCGCGCGATCAACCCTTGCGCAATGTCGGCGATCTGCGGGTGAAGGAGCGGCTCGCCCCCGGCCACAGAGACCACCGGGGCGCCGCACTCTTCAGCCGCGTCCACGCATTCCGCAGGGGTCATCATCTTTTTAAGAATTTCTTCCGGATAGTCGATCTTGCCGCACCCCTTGCACTTCAGGTTGCACCGGAAAAGGGGCTCCAGCATGAGGACCAGTGGAAACCGGCTGTTCCCCGAGAGCCTCTGCCTGAAGATGTAGGCGCCGATCCGCGCCTTCTGAATCGCCGGTATACCCAACTTGACCCCTCTATCTGTCCTCCTGCATGCCACACAGCCGTTTCAGCAGCTCCAGTGCCCTCTGCCACTCAGCCGACCTGGCCGTATCAGGAGTCATATGGTCTATGATCACGGTTAATTCAAAACAGGCCGCTTTTGTCTCTTCTGCCTCCAGAAGGGCCTCTGCCAGACCCAGCCGGTTTTCAGGAAAGCCGGGGGCTATGGAACGCAGTCAGTCCCCTCATGGCCCAGCCTGCATCGGCCCAGGTCCGGGTCCGCTGGTACGAAACCGTCTGTCTGAAGCATGCGAAGAAGGTGTTGTGCATCTCTGTCGCCTTTCATTTGCAGGAGAATACCAGTCAGCTCCCGGGTCCTGACGCCTGGAGTCCCGAACCAGACCGCCGGGCTTGTAGGAAGTTCCCTGGACATATGGATTGTGGTGACTTCCCGTGCCAGGGACAGGGACTGAACCGACGCGTACTGAACCCGGTCCAGGACCGCGGCCCCGGCGGCCCCCCTGATAACCTTTCTGAGCGATCGAAGGGGGTGGAAGGTCCCTTGCAAGGTGAAGGGGAGCCGATCTGCCGGTATCCCGAACAAAAGACACGCCGCGGCCTGCCTTTCAAAAAGCATTGTGCCCAGGACCTCTCCCTTCAGTCGCTTCCAGTCTGTGACCGGGACCCTGGAGGAGCCAACCAGGCGCCAAAGGTCCTTGTCATGGCCTCCGGGTCGTGTGCCGGCAACCGGGGTCATGTCAAGTTCATGGGCATGGCCCGCATAGAATGCGAGGCTCAGGATCCCCCATGCAGGTCGTTTATTATGCAAAAAGCCAAGGGCTGGATCAACCCTGTTAAAATATTTGCCGGTTGGGGTCCTGTCCAGCCCGAGTTTTTTCTGGATGTAGCAGCCCAGGGCATCCATGACCGGTCGGGCCTCCTCAGGAGAACCGGGCTGACCCGGCTGGATTACGGCAAAGTCGAAATCGCCGCCGGCCACGGCACAAACCGGCCGGAAAAGTGCGGTCATTGCCGCCAAAAAGATTATGCATCCGGTCATCATTCGATTCATTTCCAACTCCCTGCTTTTTTGGAACAACCCTTTGCCCCATCGGGCTCTTGGCGTTTCAGTGAAATCTGCATTTTCATCTTCGCCGCAGCAGCTTCAGGGCCGGCGGGAGTACCAGGAGGCAGGCCAGCATGCCCATCAAGGACCCGAGCACCATGACCCACCCAAGGCTTGCCAGGCCCCGGTGATGCGCAAAAAGAAGGCCCCCGAATCCGATCATGGTGGTGGCAAAACTGAGGGCCACGGCCGTGGGGGTGCCGGTGTGAAAGAGCCCGATCCTTTGGTCTGAGGTTTCGGCCATGTACTGGAGCTCGCCCCACCGGGCCAGGAGGTGAATCCCTCCGTCCACGCCGATAGCGATGAGGATCGGGATGGCGAAAAAGTTGGCCAGGTTGAAATCGATCCCTGCCAAGCCCATGATCTCCATGAGCCACACCATGCTGACGCCCAAGGGAAGCATGGTCAAAAAAACCGCCGCGGCAGAGCGCCAGTACACCCAGAGGATGAGGGTGACCAACCCGATGGTCATGGCGGCCGCGAAGAGGAAGGTGCGGTGCATCATGGCGGCCGACTCGAGCACCTCTACTGGCACGCCGCTTACTTCCGGCTTGACGCGGCGCAACTGGGATACAAACTCCTTGAGTCTGTCAAAATCCCAGATGTCATGCTCGGGGATGATCTTGAGCTGGTAGGTCCCGTCCTTGCCCACGTAGAGATCCCTCAAGAAGGCGGGGAGGTCGTCCGGTGTAATCGGTTTCGCGGAGAGCCAGGTCTTCAATTGTCTCAAAGAGCGCTCCAGATCCTTTATCAGCCCGGTCTGAAAGGCCGTCAGGAGAACGGCCTTGTCCGGGTCTTGTCTCAAAAGGGTGATCATGGAATCAATGGATGCCAGGCCCTTTTCAATGAGGGCGATTTCAGGGCCTGCCCCCGCAGTGAACAGCTTTTCCTCCAGGTCCTCCAATGTCAGGGAAAGCCGTTCAAGGGAGATGATTAGCCGGTCCGCATCGGGGGGAGGGTTTGGCGTGCGGCTGAAGGAGACCTGTTTCAGGTGCCGGCCTGTTTTTTCATACAGGGCGATCTTTGCGGTCTGATTGTCGGGAATCACGTCGAGGATGCTTTCCACCTTGCCTACACAGGGGGCGGCCGACAGGGTGGCGGCAAGGTGCTCTACTTCTTTGAGGTCGTTTGCTGCCAGGATCGCATACCAGGTGGATTCGCCCGAGGTTTCCATGAGGATCCGTTCGTATTCTACGGATTCGAGCCCCCTGGCCTGGAGTTCGAGCAGATTGTAGTCAAACCGGACCCTGAATACGGCCGGAAGAGCGGCAAGGGTGATTGCCAGGAGCATCAGGATAGTCCGGCCCGGCCTGCTGGAAAGCCGTTCCAGAAAGGGAAGGGCCGTAATGCGGGGGGCGGACGACGGAAACAGGTCGTGTCTTCCTGCGAGGAGGAGCAGGGCGGGGAGCACGGTCAGCATTGAGACGAGGCAGAGAAGAACCCCGGTTCCGCCGATCAGTCCCAGTTCGGCCAATCCGATGAAGTCCGACCAGAGCACGGTGTAAAAGGCGCAGACCGATGTGACCGCACCCAGGATAACGCCGGGGCCGGTTCTGAATATGGCGGTCCTGACCGCATGGTCCGTATCCCGTGTCTCCTTTCTGACCTCCACATAGCGCATGGTGATATGCACGCCGAAATCGACCCCTATGCCCACCAGGACCAGGGCAAACACAATGGAAAGGAGATTCAATTCTCCTGTAGCGACCGTGGCAAAGCCAAAACTCCAGGCTATGGCCATGATCAGGGCGATCAGCAGGAGAAGCGGCCTCAGCCAGCCGTGCAGGATGAGCATAAACAAAAGGGCCGCAAGAAACATGGCAATTAGGGCCGCCAGGGTCATGTCCCGATCAGTGGTGGCCATTTCATCGGCATGGAGGACCGGTCTGCCCGTGAGCCCGGCCTTAACGTCAGGGTAAACGGCGCGTGTGGCATCCATGGCGTGGCGTATGACCTTGAGCGGTTCTCCGATGACGTCCATGGTCCCGAAATCCTTGGCCGGCAGGATCCGGACGATCAACAGCCTTCCGGATGCTGAAAAGAAATACTCACTCCCTGCCAGGGAAAGATCCAGGACAGTCCGGTATGATCCCTTTCCGGTGAGGATGTTATTCATTTGTTCGAGCAGGCCATTCACGGCCTGAAATGCCTGATCCGCGAGGAGAGCGGGCACAAGGGAACCGTTCCGCCCTTCCCTCTTGAAGAGATTGACCAGGCCGTCCAAGAGACCGGAAAGGGAACCGTCCCGGCTCCAGGCGGTCAGGAAAGGGACCAGGAAGCGGATGGCGCCGCACAGGGCCCCCGCCTCCTCTTGCGAGGCAAAAAGAAGGGCGCCCTTGCCCAGTTCGGCAGGGGATATGCGAAAGTAAACCGCATGGACCAGTTCGGGGTGTTGGCGCAGACGCATGTTCAGGTCTTCTGCAAAGGCAATGGCCTGCTGTTTGCCCTCCTCGGTCCCATGGGTCTGGATAACGACATAAAGATATTCCTGGTCTCCAAAATTCTCCAGGTGCGCCAGGTAGCGCTGATGAAAGGCGGTGTCCGGCGAGACCAGCTTGTCCTGGTCGCTGTTGAGGCCCAGAAAAAGATAGGCTGCGGTCCCGGACAGCACGGCGATTGCCAGGCCGATGGCCACCACTGCAGCGGGACGGCTGGATACGAGGCGCCAGAGCCCATTAAAAAAGGCCTCCTGGAATTGTTTGAATACGGTCATGCGGTTTTTGCAGTGCGGAGGCCCAAATTCTTGACGGTGGTCCAGGCGGAGCCCGGAAATTTGTGGGCGTCCTTCAGCACATCATCCATGGCGTTCAGGAACCGGTCGGCATCGGCCGTATCAATGATGAGGGGCGGGAGTATCTTGACCGTGTCCAGGCCGTGCCCTGCCACCTGGGTCAGGATATGGTGGCGTTCCAGCAAGGGGATGGTGATCATCTGGCAAAAAAGTTCCTCGTTCATCTTGTGGAGGAGTTTCCACCCGGTCTTGAGACTCAGGGATCGCGGGGGCCCGAACTGGATCCCGATCATAAGCCCTTTGCCCCGGACCTGATGCAGGAGTTCATACCTTGCGGCCATGTCGTTCAGACCCTTCATGAGGTAGTTCCCTAAGCGGGCCGAGCGGTCGATCAGGTTTTCCTGTTCGATCACATCGAGGGTGGCCAGGCCCGCGGCCATGGCCAGGTTGTTTTGGCCGAAGGTGTTGGAATGGGCGAAACAGCGGTCCATGCAGTCAAATACGCGGGAATGGATGGCGCGTTTCGTGATAATGGCCCCCAAGGGAATATACCCCCCGGAAAGGGCCTTGGAGACTACCAGGATATCGGGGGTTACATCCCAGTGATTGAGCGCAAACATGCGGCCGGTGCGGCCGAAGCCGGTTTGGACCTCATCGGCGATAAAAAGGGTCCCGTAGCGGTCGCACAGACGCCGCACCCCCGGGAAATAGTCGTCGTCCGGGACAAAGACCCCCTTTCCCTGGATCGGCTCGGCAATGAACGCCGCGGCATCGCCGGCCGAAAGGGCGGCCTCCAGGGCGTTCAGGTCATTAAAGGGTACAGGAATGCATCCGGGAAGCAGGGGTTCGTTGCGACTCCGAAATTCCTCGTTTCCGTTGACGGAAAGGGCGCCCAGGGTCAGGCCGTGGAAGGCCCGGTTGCAGTAGACTACCTTGTGCCTTCCCGTGGCCTGCCGAGCGAATTTGAGGGCCCCTTCCACCCCTTCGGCCCCTGAATTGGTGAAAAAAACCGCATTCAGCTCGGTCGGTGTGATACGTGCAAGGGCCTCGGCCAGGAGCCCTGAGACAACGCCTACGTCCATCTGTACCAGGTTGGGCGCGCTGCAATGGAGCATGTCCTGGATTACCTGGGCCACCACGGGATGGTTGCGCCCGATATTGAAGACGCCGAACCCTGCCAGAAAGTCCAGTACCTCTCTCCCCTTTTCATCGATGAGTGTGGCCCCCCGGGCCCTGCAATAGTTGCGATTGAAACCGATCACTTCCAGCACACGCACAAACTGGGGGTTTACATAACGTCGATGGAGTTCGTAGGTCTCCGAAAGGCGGCTTTGAATCAGTGAGGCAATATCCATGATCGGCTGTGACAAAATGTTGGCGTTCGATCCTTGAGGGCAGTGACTTCTGGATCTGTCGGTTATCATTGCGCGAATTTAAGCATTCCAGCGTATCACCTCCCAGCCCTGTCTGACGAAGAAGTTTAGATAAAGGAAGAGTCCATGTCAAGAAGAGTTGGGGCTGGTTCACGGCCTTGGAGAAGGGCGGGCCCTTTGGCGCCGCGGGGGCCCGTCCCCGGCCAAATAGGGTCTTGACCTGTTGCATGTCCGGCACTACTATGCCATACAGGTTTTGAAAGGAGAACTACATATGGCGCGTATTCTGGTTATTGACGATGAGCCCTCGGTGCGGGATCTCCTCAATTCCATGCTGAGCAATGAGGGATACGAGGTGATGGAGGCGGCCAATGGCGAGATGGCGATAAAACTCCTTCATGAGCGGCCGGCCGATCTGGTGGTTACGGATCTGATCATGCCTGAAAAGGAGGGGATCGAGACCATTATGGATCTGAGGCGCGATTTTCCGGACGTGAAGATTATTGCCATGTCCGGGGGCGGCATTATCGAGGCGCAAGATTATCTGGGCATGGCCCTCGGCATGGGGGCCCACAGGGTGTTTGAAAAACCCTTCCGCGTAGCGGATATGCTGAATGCGGTGCGCGAACTTCTGGGTCTTCCGCGGAAAGGTTTGGAAGAATATGGCAGGGGTGAGGAGCTGAAGAGGGATGCGATCGTAATCAAGGACACGGACAATATGGGCAAGGCCCTGCAGGATATCCGGGCCGGCCCCCAATCCGGGTCTGGGGATGACCTTGGATCGGGTTGCGGCGGGGAGCGGCGTTTCCGTTCTGGGGGAGGCGACGGAATTTATCGGGGCTCAGCACATCCTGGCGCGGTACGCCCAGGACCCCGAGATCGGCCGGCAGATCCTGGACCTGGTCAGGTGGACGGAGCAACAGGCCAAGTCCATGGGGACCGACATCCGGGGCGGACAGCCCACAGGCGGGAACATCAAGGGCGGTCTCACCACGATTGAAGAAAAGTCCCCGGGAGCCATTGCCAAGGCCGGGACCGCTCCTGTCCGGGCCGTATATGAACATGGGGGCACGTCAAGCCTGAAAGGCCTGGTGATAATGGAATCACCCGGGAAGGAGACTGAAATTCTCACAGGACTGGCGGCTGCCGGATGCAACGTGATTGCATTCACCGCCGGCCGGCGGGGGAGACTCCCCGGTTCATGGAAAGGAGCGTGAAATGGAGACGCGCATCACCATTGTCTGCGACAACAGCATCAGCAGATCGGGTTTTGTGGGGGAACATGGGTTCAGTTGCCTGATCGAGAGAGGGGATGAGCGATTTCTCTTCGATACAGGGCCGGGATTGTCCCTGCCCATCAATCTGAAGACGCTGAATAAGCATTTGTCAGGGCTCAGCAGGATTTTCATCAGCCATGGTCATTATGACCATACGGGCGGGCTTCTCTGGGCTACGCAGCAGACAAACGGGATTAAGGTGATTGCCCATCCGGCCATCTTTTCCCGGCATATGGTGATAGACCCGGGGGCGCCTGGAAAACCGGCCCGGTATATCGGGTGCCCATTCTCCCGTGAGGAGCTGGAGCAATACGGCGCGGAATTTGATTTTGCAGATCATACAGGGGAGACACTGCCCGGGACCTGGTTTGTAACCGGCATGGACAGGGATCCCGACAAGTCGCCTCAAGATCACAGACTGGTCGTGCCTGAAGGAGAAGGGTTTGTGCAGGACCCTATTGAAGATGATGCCTCGCTGCTTGTAGAGACAGGCGCAGGGCCTGTCCTTGTCCTGGGATGCGCCCATGCAGGGGTTTTGAACATCCTGGACCATGTGAGGGAAAAAATGGGGATCTGCAGGCTCCGGGCGATCTTGGGCGGAACCCACCTCATGTTCTATGGGCCGGAGGACCTGCCCCGTGTGATGGATGAGTTGGAAAGGTTTTCAATTGGCCTGATAGGTGTCTCCCACTGTACCGGCTTCCAGGCCGCTGTGGCGCTCTGTAACCGTTTCGGGGATCGATTTACGGCGGCATCAGCCGGGAGAGTTTTCGGGTTTTAGAAAAGAAAATGGAATCCTGACAGGATGATTCAATCCCCGGAGGCGCGATAAAAGCCTGAAGCGTGAATTCCATGCGGACAGAAAGGGTTGAATTCCGTGCCCCATATGAGGAAAAAGGTGAGATCACCCTCACAGTACGGCCTGAGAGCTTTCATTTCTTTGATTCCGTTTCGGAAAACGCGATTGATTAACCTCTTACGCCTTCAGTCCGAGAGAGCCCGACCGGTCACCGGGCCAACCGCTGTCAGGGTGGGAAAATGTAATGTGAGGAGGTTTTCAAGCCGTTTACTCAGAGAGCCATTATCGCATCAAGACGATCAGTGGCTGTCTCCTTTCCCTTATCAGACACCATCTTCCTCTGAAAAATAAACTCGCTTTTTGGCTTATGATAATGTATACTAGAGTTATAGACGTGCGCAGACCCTGTCTGCTTGTCGGCCATACATGCCTGACAGTTTCAGCGAGTCTGAATTCCGGACAATACGTTGCCGGCGCATTGCTTAGAATACCAGCCGACAATGCAGTGATATTGTTTATCTGCACCTCAGTGGAACTTTTAATTTAGCAACAAGGAGAAACAAACATGCTTCTAAAGGGAAAACTTATCGCTGAATCGCCGATTTACAGGGGCAACGCGCGAAAGACGCTTTTTACCCGTGACGGGGACGGCACACACAGGCTTGTGTCGCTTCCAGGTGAAATATCGGGGACTGCACAGGCCCTTATGGATGCCTTTATCGGGCAGTCTCGTAACGGAAAAAACATCGGACTATTTAATCAGGCGTGGCAAAGGCTTTATGGAACGTCAATGCCGCAGGGGCTCGTCGAGAGGGTTGATTGCAGGCTGCAGGCGAAAAGCTACCAGCGTGACGGTTTTTTTGATTTGCGCATGGGGATTAAACTCAATGAAGACAGGTGGGCCGCAGAAGCCAATGCAAACTACAAGATGGAAACCCTTTTTAAGAACTCTGTTTTTGACTTTGTCCTCTCGGTGGGAGATTCTTCCTTGAGTGAGGGAGAAAACCGGGCGAGGCTTTACTATCTGTTGCAGGAAATGAAGGAGGGGAGATTCTGGTTCGGCGCGGGAAAAAGCAAGGGCCTTGGAAATCTTCGTCTCGAGATCGAGCTCCCGTTTTCAGCTCCGGAAAAAGCCCCCGCATTGTGCAGGGGAACAAATCACCTGCGATTGGACTTGGGTTTTGATTGCATGAATCCGGTCCTGGTAGGGTGGACCTGGGGAAAAATTGACCCCGAGGCAAGCTCCTTTGTCGCTATTGAAGGGAGCCAGCTTCTCGCTGCCATGAAAACCCTGCCCGAACCGATCCGCGATCGGCTTGATAAGGCATTGGGCGGGCCGATCTTCAATCCCGAAGACTGGAAAATGAAATTTACTCAATATCTCCCGAAGGTTATTGCCATATGGCTGATGGAGCGGTCCTCCGGTGAAATTGAGACATGGACCCTGCCGTCCTCAGCGGTCAACAAGCTGGGCAAGGGAAAGCATGCGCTTGCAAAAAAACTGCTTTCCAAATTGGAGGCCCTGGCTGAAAGGACTTTTTCTACGAGGGATGAGGCAGAGGCTGCCATCAAAGATGCCCTCGGGAAAAAGGCCAACATGGCAAAGAGGGTTACACAGTCGTTGGAACAAGGGCATCAGGAGCAGAGTCGGTTCGACGAGGAGGCATGGATCCGCATTGCCGAGAGCCTGGGCATGGAAAAGGACCCGCCAGAAGAAATTATTAACAATATTGCGGACCAGGATGCTCTTATCAAAGCGCTTGAGGCAGTCTGCATGCCCGCCCTCGGCCCGTTTTACCGTCAAATTGACCAACAGATCAAACTCATCCAGAGTGATTCCTGGGTAGACGTGGAGATCAAAAACAGGGAAGATCATGTGCTGATAAAAAAGATGCTCCTTGACGGCAAGATAGATGAATATCAATGGGGGAAGCCTGACGAGCCCCCGGAAGGGGTAGGCGCCAATGCCTGGAGGGAATTCTTGGATGCCCACAGTAAAGTTCAATTCCGCCACATGCTGAATATCAGCAATTTAGAGAAAAGCATAACAAACGACAACAACCTGATTGAATTCCTTGAGGCGTATCGTGACCGGACCAGACAGGAGCTTTCTCTGTTGTACCATATCGATTTCAGGGCCGGCGGTCCGTTAAACCGGGAGATTTCCCGAGAGCATGGCAAGCCTTACGATAATATGTTCATGCGGATGCTCACTTGGGCCCCGTCCAATCATGAGGCGGGCACATGGGAAATATATATTCCCGCAGGCACCATCAAGGGGGCGTTCAGGAAACGGGCCTCTCAAATCATGAAGACCCTGATGGGCGAATCAAGGGACACAGACGATCTGCTTAACATTCTGTTCGGGACACAGGGCCGGAGGGGGAGGGCCCTTTTCTCTGACGCATACCTGGTGGATCCGATAGAGCCTGAAAGAGCATGGTGCTCCATGGACGGCGTCAGGATGGACCCGAAGAGCGGACGTCCGATTGAAGCGGCCAAGCATGATTACCTTTACGCGTATGGAAATCAGCTCAAATTCCAATTTAAGGTGGATATTCAGGATGTCGGCAAAGAGGATATGGAGGTTATATCTATTCTGCGGCACCTGCTCCTTGATTTTCAAAGAGGCGATATTCCCATTGGGGGTGAAAAGACCAACGGTTTTGGGTGGATTGAAGCCGATGTGGTCAAACTGACCTGGCTTACGTCTGAATCGGATGATATAACAAAGGAGCTGTTTGGCCAAAGGCAGTTAACCCAACATGGTGTCTGGAAGCGGCTGGAATTGAAAGGGCCCGAGGCCTCGGAGGCGTTCAGGCCTGTTAAACCCATTTCGCATTCAGAAAAGGAAGCCCATGCGTCGCCTCCCCTTGCAAAGGCGGGATTCATATCACACAGGGCATTTGGAGGGTATTGCGGTGTGCTGCAGGTGGAAGCGGAGACAATGACGCCCGTGAGCATCCGCGAAAGCGGGGGGCCGTCTTACAGCAAAGTCACTGAAGACGGGCCTATAAACGGCTGGGATTTTTTCTCATTTTCCCCTCCGGATCCCGCCCGCAGGCCCTCGCAGAGGATCTACGCGCTTCCGAGCAGGAGTATCAAAGGGATGGTACGCCACATCTATTCGATCGCAAGCGATTCCCGGGCCGACAGCAGTGACATAAGCAGCCTGAACCCGTCAGACAGCCTCTTCGGCTGGGTGGGAAAAGGCCCGAATAACGCATTGACCGGCAGGGTGTCTTTCTCTTTCGGGCAGTTTGATCAGCCCGAATTAGGCTGGTTCGAGGTACCCTATCCTTATGGGGAGTGGCAATACGCGGGAAGTTCATGGAAACGGGTCCCTGACAGTTCCGCCAAAAAGACGCTTATCAAGGATTACTGGCGCATCTTCCCTCATACGCCGATGGCCCCGATCGTAAACCAACTTGACGGATTTGAGCCGAAAGGCCCTAACGCATCATATTTTCGGGCAATCATGCCGGGCTGCAAGGCCGGTTTAAGCATTCGATTCTGGAACCTGCTCGAGGAGGAATTACAAAGACTGATATGGTGTGTAGCCTTAGAGCCCGGGCTTGCCCACAAGATAGGCAACAACCGTTATCTCGGCTTTGGAAGCCTGCGTCTGAAAATAAAGCCCTCCAGTTTTTTGATAGACTGGACCAAACGCTATGCTGGGAAATCAGAAGAGGGATGGCAGGTTCCTTTGTCCGCCGGAGATTGGATCAACACAAAGACAATTTCCAACTATTCAATCCTGATAAAGGCCCTGAATGCTGACCACCTTTGATTGGCTCCGCTGCTGTGAAAGCGGCGCCGAGTTGATAGCCACTACAGACCTTATAAAATCGGCGCCCGATCTTTTCCCTATCGAAGAGGAGATCGGGCCGCCTGTCTGCGGCATTGACGGACCGTGTATGCGTTGCTGGATATACCCCCGCCTGCCGGAATCATCCGATCACTACTGCAAAACATGTGAGGCAATTATATCCAAAGCAAAAGGCCTTGGGCGCATCTCCAGAGACTGCATGATTGTCTGGGGCTTTGTCAACTTCCTTCCTGATCCGATTAAACGGGATGGGGAAATCAAAAAGATTCAAGCTCGTTGCCTCTATCTGCTTGATGAAAATCATTTTATGCTAATCATGCTGGGACATAAGCTGAAGGACTGGCTTAGGGAGGTCCTGCTCTATCACGGATCTGAACTCAAGGGATTGATGCTTCTGTTTCCAACCATCGGGAAAGGAGGATCCAGTTCTATGGGGGATATCCTCTGCCGGGCAATCCATCAGGACTCACGATTTCCAATGGATCGATTGCGTATCCGGTTTTTCTCGCGTCCTGCCGAGCTGAAGTTTCCCCATAGGCGTGAAAACCAGGGGATTCTTACCTTTGAGGCGTCCGAGTTCTTAGGGCTGTTGGAGATGGCAACAATATTCCGGGCTCAATTACTGCCTAATGAACAGGATATGGTCAGGGAGGCCGTTAGTTTAAAGGATAATCGAGAAAAGAGTTTCTACTGGGGAAGACTGATGGGCTTTTTGAGACAGGAGGCCAGGGATATGTTAACTGCCTGGAAATTTAAAGAGTGGCCGGAAAACAGAATCAGATTGTTGTACGAACTTGTTGCCTATGCCCCTTTTACCCCTTAATGTCATACGTTATCTGATTGTCTGCCGGGTAAACGCCTCTATGGCATTTCTTCCTCTTTTCCCATCCGTGGAATTTTCTCTTGTCTTGGGGACATTTATCGCGGAGAGGCTTCCCACCGTCCAGGCCCGTGCCTGGCGCAAGGCCTTGATGGCCTGGGAGGAATATGGAGGCATCTCCCTGATAAAGAAGAGGAGCCTGAAGAATGTCCCCCGGGCGGATTGGCCACTGGAAGCCGTCCTTTTCTGTTATCCGGGCAAGAAAGTTTACGGGGAGGGGGAGCTGATTATGCTGGAACTCAAGCTCATGGGTGAAAGCGCGGATCATGCCCTCTTCCTTGAAACAATCCTGCCCGCCCTGGAAACAGCGAGCAGTACAATCGACGGGTGCTGGCAGGCCCCCTACTCCATTTGGGGCAGGTTTGACATTAAGTCTATCTACGTGGCCCGGGGACCCAAGTGGGAACCTTTAGTCGATGACGGCAGGCTTGACCTCCGCTATAAGGCAACGCCTCTCCAATGGTCTGAAGGCCTCTGTTTTCACTCCGATTCACAACGCCTGCTCCGCAATCTGACCTGGGTGACGCCCTTTGACCTCCGGCCCAATGAAACAGATGGAAATAACGAAGAAAACCGGCTAAAGATAACCCCGGGCGAAGTCCCGTCTTTAAAAGAGATCCTGACATCTTTCATGCTGCGAATGAATTCATTCTCAACGGGCAAACGCAACAAAGGGATACAGTTCTGGGACCTTTTGAGCAGCCGGGACAGAAATTCCTTCCAGGAGGCCCTGGAACAGTCCTCGGATATTCCGATGATTCACGGCGCTTTTCAATCTGTTCCAAGGCGTTGGCCCGGCCGCTGGATAGGCAGCCAAAAATTTAGCATTATCCCGGATTCAATTGTTCCATACCTCGGGCTGGCATCTATCTTTCACATTGGCGAACATACCCATTTTGGATGCGGTACCTTTGTTCTTGATTGAGGGCCGGACGCGATCAATTCCTGGAATGAACATCAATACGGAGATAAAAACGCCCGGGACTCTACCCGATCCCGGATCAGGCGGTCATCGGCAGGAACAACTGCTGGGGCGTGAAGCGGCATTATCCCTGAATCCTTGAGGCGGAAATCGATATCGCATGACCCGGGCGCCCTGCGAAAACTCAATAGGAGCGCTTGTCAGCCAGTTCGGAGGGAGATTGCAGCAGAAGCAGACGATTGCCGTGGGCGTGGATACGGGCGGGACCTTTACCGGCTTTGTCTGTCGAAAGGGAGATTCATGGGCCGTTGCCAAGCTCCTGTCCAGCCCTTCCAATCCGGCCAGGGCTGTCCTGGAGGGGTGGAGGCCCTAACCGGGCGTAGACGGAAAAAGATCATTCACGGCTCTACCATAATGCGGGACTACATCAGGGATCTCATGTCCGAACTGGATCCTGCCGACAGCCTCAGCATCCTGCAGCCCAACGGGGGAAGGATATCCGCGGAAACCGCGATGCGTGAATCGGTCAGGACCATCCTCTCCGGGCCTGAGAGGGTCCAGGTCATTCTTCCGGCAGTAGAAACGGCCTGCCCCGATATGGCAGGGGACCCCGTAGATGCAGGCCTGCCAGGTATCGGCCCGCAAGTGACCTTCCAAAAATCACCCGCGAACGGTTACGATCCAGATAAACAAATGGCTCGATGCACAGGGGCCGAGACGTTTGCAGCACGGTTGTTTCACGTCCCGAAACCGCTGTTTACTGTCAAACTGCCTCTGTTTGTTGTTCCGATACAGGCGGTGCCGAGCGCCTTTGCCGCTCCCTTACCTTTTTCTTGCCGGGCTCATGGTCCCCTTGCACGAAAAACCCTTCCCCCCGGATAAGGGAGAAGGGGCTCACAAATTATTCACGTGTCCAACCCGGAATCTGTAAGGTAATCTCGGGCATGAGACTCTCAACATGTGATCGGCCGAGGGGAAACAGGATTGATCGTGGTTGGCATTTGGGATGTGGTCCGGGTGATTTTGATCAATAATAAAGCGGGGTATGCCGCATGGAGCTCATAATAAGGGATGTATACTTATGGATCATCCTGGCTGGGATTTTGCTGATTTCGATCCTGGCCGTGGTCTTGCTGGTGCGCGTTTCAAAAGGCTTCAGGGACCTGGAAAAAGGCGTGCGGGACGAGTTGAGGGTCAGCCGGGAGGAAGAGCGCGGGGCCGGAAAGGACCTGCGCCAGGAGGTGTCCCTGGGGCTTAAATTGACCGGGGACATGCTGGCCAAGACCTTGGATCGCATGGAAAAGACCCAACAGACCCGGCTTGAAGCGGTAGGGAGGGGGTTCAATGAACTCAGCGAATCAAACCGGATCGCACTGGACCGGATGCGGGCCACGTTTGATGTGCGCGTAAAGGAACTCCAGGACGGAAACGAAAAAAAGCTGGAGGAGATGCGGCGGACGGTTGATGAGAAACTCCATGATACGCTTCAAAAAAGGCTGGGAGAGTCTTTTAGACTGGTTAGCGACCGTTTGGAGGAGGTTCACAAGGGGCTTGGCGAGATGCAGAACCTGGCCGCAGGGGTGGGAGATCTCAAGCGGGTATTGACGAATGTGAAGGCACGGGGCACGTGGGCCGAGGTGCAGCTTGGCGCGATCCTGGACCAGATTCTTACTGCGGATCAATACCGGAAGAATGTATGCGTCAAGAGCGGTTCAGGCGAGTGTGTGGAGTACGCGATCCGGCTCCCGGGCCCCCGGGATGCCCCCGAGAGTTGCGTATGGCTTCCCATTGACGCGAAATTTCCCCAGGAGGATTATGTGCGCCTCCAGGATGCCGCGGACAGGGCGGATCCGGAAGGGGTGCAGGCCGCAGCAGATGCCCTGGGCAGGGCCATCCGGGCCGCGGCCAGGGACATCCGCGACAAGTATGTCGATCCACCCGGCACTACTGATTTTGCCATTATGTTTCTGGCCACTGAAGGGTTGTATGCAGAGGCGCTCCGGCAGCCGGCCCTGGTGGAGGACATTCAGCAGCGCTTTCGTGTGGTCCTGGCAGGTCCCGCCACCCTGGCCGCTATCCTGAGCAGCCTGCGCATGGGCTTTCAGACGCTGGCCATTGAGCAGCGCAGCGCAGAGGTGTGGCGGATTCTGGCCGCGGTCAAGACCGAGTTCGGGAAGTTCGGGGATGTACTGGAAACGATCAAGCGGCAGGTGCGGACTGTTAGCCGTACCCTCGAACAGACCGGGGTGCGCACGCGGGCCATGGAACGGAGGCTACGCTCAGTGGAGCAGTTGCCCGAGGCCGAGGCATCGGAACTCCTGTCGCTTCCCGGGATGCACGCCGCAGCCGGGGAAGGGAATGAATCTGACGGATAAATGCCTGGTTCAGGAATCAGTCTTTTATCAGAGTGAAATCTGCGGCAGTGCGAGCAACTGCAATTGTCCAAAAAAATCTAAAAGATTAGACTCGGTTGAAACTAAACGTATCACCTCAATAATTAGGGGGATAACTGCGAACCTAGTGCCGGGGCAGAAGAATTTTTCTTCCGCTCCGGGCCTCCGGGCTGGTCTCTTGAGTGACTTATCTGCGGGGGACACCCGCCTGCCA
>JAGHEC010000242.1 GCA_021159525.1 Deltaproteobacteria bacterium
AAGAAAAATTCTTCTGCCCCGGCACTAGGCTCGCAGTTATCCCCCTAATTATTAAGGTGATACTTTAAAATGATTAAAAATTTTTCTACTTTTTGCAGACTTCGTCACGCCGGATATAGGGGAGTCTTTTGATGAGATCGGTTACCTCGTTCTCATCTTCCAGCCAGTGTCTCAGATTCCCCAGGAGGCTCGACGCATAGGGGGACTGGCGGCCGTCCGTCAGGTAATAGTTGACCCATAGGCCATCTTTCCTGAAGTCGACAATCCCTGCTTCTTCAAGTATTTTCAAATGCTTAGAGACGCTGGACTGGGATATCTGGAGTGCCTCCTGTAGCTCGCAGACACACATGAGCCTGTGCTGGAGCATCTTGACGATCCTTACCCGGTTGGGATCGGAAAGTGCCTTCATAACCTTGATGAACTCTTTCATTGGGACCTCCCCGTAAATTCATTTATTGGAATATAGACCCCTGCCAGCAGCCTGTCAAGGCTTTTTTCGCCTGCAGTCGTTTCCCGAGGATTCAGATATCCGCTTCAAGGTCTTATCGGGTTGACAACAGGACCGATTAGGAATAATAGGAGCTGAACGTTCGATGAAAGCAAACGCCAATTTAAGCCCGCTGCCGTGAAACCGCTTAGGCGGGTATGGCGGCCTGGCACACTGTGAAAACCCCCGGAAAAGATAGATGAACGATGACGACGGGCCCTGTGCCTGCCTTTTAACCATCATAGATACCCTGACGAAAAAATTCACCGGCCCCAGATTGAGCGGTGCGATCCCCGTGCTTGTGAACACACCCCGCCCTCTTACCCGTTAGGGCATTCCTGTTCACCCGGTGGGCCCGTTGTCCATGGGGCCCCCGGAGGTGAACCATGGAAAATCCGTTCCTTACACCCCGGCTCAGGGAGATCGTCCAAAGCAACGATTCAAGCGCCCTGCAGGATCTGTGCGCTTCACTGCATCCGGGCTCTGTGGCGGAGTTCCTGAAAGATCTCCAAATACAGGAGATAAGGCATATACTGGGCCTTCTCGAGCCAAGGCTGGGGGCCGAGATCTTTGGCGAACTGGACCTGGAGATCCAGATCGAATTGGCTGAATCCATGAAACGGCAGGAGCTGGCCCGGATCGTTAACTTCATGTCTCATGACGAAAGGGTTGATCTACTCAAGCGGATACCCGAAGAAAAACAGGAGACCCTCATGCCTGCCCTTGCCCAGGTGGAGAGGGAAGACATACGTCGCCTTTTCTCCTATGAAGAGGGGACCGCAGGGTCTGTCATGACCTCCGATTACGCCACCCTTTCTCCGGACCAGACGGTCCGGGAGGCCCTGGCCAAACTCAGGAGGGAGGCCCCTGACAAGGAGACTATCTACTACTCCTACGTGGTGGATCAGTCTCGCCGGCTGGTGGGATTTCTCTCCCTCAAGGACCTGATCATTGCACGGCCTGACAAACGGGTTGAGGAACTCATGCACCGGGACCTCATCTACGCCCATGTTACCGACGACCAGGAAGAGGCGGCCCGGAAGATCGCCAAGTACGACCTGATAGCCCTTCCTGTGGTAAACGGCCGAGGAGAGCTTGTGGGGATCATCACCCATGACGATGCCATCGACATCATCAACCAGGAACATACCGAGGACATGGAGAAGTTCATGGCCATTGCGGGGAGCCATGAAACAGGGGCCTATCTGAGGACCCCACCCTGGGAACATTTCAAGAACCGCTGTGTGTGGCTGATTGTCCTTTCAGCCATGGGCCTGGTGTCCGGGTATATTGTTCAGCGCTTTGAAGGGCTGCTTCTCCAGTTTGCCATCCTCGCCACCTTTATGCCGATGCTGGCGGATACGGGCGGCAACACGGGCAGCCAGTCGGCAACCCTTATTGTACGCGCCCTTGCAGTCAGGGAGATCTCCCCTGGAGATATCATGAAGGTACTGTGGAAAGAGTTCAGCGTGGGATTGCCCATGGCACTCCTGCTGGCAGGGCTGGCCTTCGCACGGGTTGTGTTTTTCGCGGGGAGTTCCAGCAGGCCCCAGGGGTACCCTCTCTCTGAAATCGGGCTCGCGGTCGGGGTGGCCCTTGGACTTCAGGTCCTGACCTCGGCCCTGATCGGGGCCCTGCTTCCCATGGCCGCGGTCAAGCTGAGGCTGGATCCGGCGGTGGTGGCAAGCCCGGCCCTCACCACCGTTGTGGACATCACAGGGCTTTTCCTCTATTTTACCACCGTAAGGGTCCTTCTCGGCGTTTGAGCCCTCCCGGCACGGGTGGACGGTGAAAGGAGAATAGGGGATGAAAGAGCGGACTTTGAGGACGTGGCACTGAAATCTGGGCATTGTGGTAGCGGCCCTGATTGTTCTTCAGGCTGGAAGGTGAATTCCAGATACCACACACCCACGCAGACTCGGGATCATGGGCCTGTCCCGCCCATGACAGGGGGGCGGCAGCTCCTTCTCGGTTAGGTAGTTGCCCGTCAGCAGGATCACCGCCCTCTCCACCGCGTTTTCAAGCTCCCTCACATTTCCGGGCCAGTGGTACTTGAGGAGCATATCCATGGCCAGGGGGGTGAGACCCTTGTCCGACTTCCTGTTCTTTTGGGCGTATCTGTCCACAAAGTACTGAGTCAGGACAGCTATGTCCTCCGGGCGTTCCCTGAGGGGGGGGGGAACCTATTGATGTTCTAATATATAACGTTCTTAATTAACTAATTAACTTGACACGTGTTTGGTGAGGGTGTAATGTTTGATTAATGTCGAGATCAGCCAGACCTGACGCGCCTGGGGTATTGCACCATGTCATGATGCGGGGTATAGAGCGTCGGAGAATCCTTGACGATGATGCGGATCGGGATAATTTCGTTGACCGGCTTTCCGTTCTCCTGCCGGAAAGAAAGACCCCGTGTTACGCTTGGGCTTTCCTGCCCAATCATGCTCATTTTTTATTCCGAAGCGGTTCCTCCGGCCTGCCTACCTTAATGAGAAGGCTGCTCACCGGTTATGGTGTGGCCTATAATAAGAAACATAAGCGTCACGGCCAGCTTTTTCAGAATCGATACAAGTCTATTATCAGTCAGGAGGATATTTACTTGAAGGAGTTGGTGAGATATATCCATCTGAACCCGCTTAGGGCCAAGGTACTGAATGAAATGAAGGAACTGGATGGCTATGCCTATAAAGGATTCAGTTTTGAAAAGATCTTGAACAGGCTATCGGGCCTTTTTGAACTTGACCGGAATTATATTATTGGCAAAGGTCGGCAAAAACGCCGTGTGGAAGCGAGGGATCTTCTTTGCTATTGGGCGGTGAATGAGCTTGGTATGTCCCAGACAGACCTCGCCGTGAGATTAGGAATGAGCACCGCGGGAGTGGGGTATGCTGTTGCTCGTGGTGAGATGATCGCCAATAAACATCAGTGCCAACTATTCAATCAAGAGTAGTTAGTCTGTGAATGAGTAACCGTTCACGGGTGATTTTTGGTCAAATTTGGGATTGTCCAGCTCACGTAACAGCTCAATAAATGGGGGCGGAAGGGTTTTTCTGACGCGACTGCCGGAAGGGTGCCGTCTCTTCTTCGCTCGCTTCGCTCGACTCAGACCCCATCCTTCGGATGGGTCCCCGGTTTGTCCTCGCTTTGCTCGGACTCCCCATCCTTCGGATGGGTCCCCGGTTTCG
>JAGHEC010000226.1 GCA_021159525.1 Deltaproteobacteria bacterium
GACTGCCGGGAGGGCGCCGTCTCTTTGTGACTTATCAGTGGGGGAAGCCGCAGCTCGACGAAGTCGGGAATGCCAAAGGGGCAAGCCTGCCCGCCATTGCCTTGTTACCCATGTTACTTCCTTCTGCCATCGCAGATCCACGGGACGAAAGCCTTGGCAAGAACGCTCAATTGGCCTTGGCAGGCGGGTGTCCCCCGCAGATAAGTCACTCAAGAGACCGGCCCGTAGGCCCGGAGCGGAAGAAAAATTCTTCTGCCCCGGCGCCAGGTTCGCAGTTATCCCCCTAATTATTTAGGAGGTGATACTTCGTTGAGCTGTTACGTGAGGCGGACAATCCCAAATTTGACCAAAAATCACCCGTGACCGGTTACCAAATAACTTTCCCTCTTTTGGTCAATAAGAAGGACCAGAGAGCAGAATCCTGGCTTGTTCCAGCAAAAGGGATTTGAACCGATCCAGGGTGACAGAATAAGCCTGCATGGGGATCCCCATCCAGTCGCAGTATTCCAGGAATTCCTCCGGGTGTTCAGACATGTACTGATCCAGGTAGCCGATCCCGTCCAGGACCACGGCCCCGCCGGTATGCCTGGGAAAGTTTTCATTGGCAAGCCCTTTGTCCCATCCTTTGAACACATTGTGCCGAAATCTGACCCATCCCGGCGTCATCCACCATACCTTTTCGCCTCCGGCAACCTCCTGAGCGATCCGGTCCCGTTCTTCTTGGCTGGCAATCATGTCCATGCAGTGGGTTGCCTCGATCCGCGCGACGTTCGACCCCTGTTCCGCAATGATCGTGCGCATGGTCCGCGTGGGTTCGTCCGCATTCACATAGCAGAACTTGCCGCCGTATACTACCAAGACCTTGTCCGCTTTCTTCTTGGCCTTTTGGATGCGATCCACCAACTGCCGCTCCAGCTCGCGAATATCCTCATGCAGCCCCGGAGTGGTCAGGAAAAGGTGCTTGGTATCCAGAAATCCTTCCTGCCTGAGGTGGTTTAGTTCCATGCTCAAGGTCCCGCACGACACGATGGCGATGTCTTCAAATGATATGGAAGTCATATAGATATCTCCTTTTATTCAACCATTAATTTAAATTATTGACACCCGCCTTTGCCTGAGTGAATGAAGCCGGGGGCCGCAGATGTATTGCGCCTCTCGGGCAATGGGCCGCACACCTGCCGCATCCCGCGCAGCGGAAAGGATCCACCTCGGCAATGTCTGACACGGCGACCGCCCCTGTAGGGCAGACCTGTGCGCAGATCCCGCAGCCCGCACATCGATCCGGGTCCACACAGGCCTTCAGGTCTGAAGGCTTTTCAGCTCTGATCCTGTCAATGCGGTCAGTCAGACGACGGAGCCGCACCTCAAGGGTCGCTGCCCGCGCCTTCAGGTCCTGGATCTCAAGCTCTCTGTCAATGCCGGCGATCATTTCCGGTTCCTTTCAATACCTGAGAGACAGATCATATCCCGCATGGACCGCGCTGAATATATCCTGCGCCTCCTTGGCATCTCCAATGATTTCGATCCGGGATATCCTTCCCCTAATTGCCGTATCCGGTCCTTGTGCCGGCAGCATGCCGGAGGACAATATCACGGTCTGAAATGGCGGCAGAGACAACCTCTCCCCATCCTTCTCCACTTGCACATGATCCGACCTGAACGCCTTGACCGCGGTGTGGGGCATCAAGGTTACCTTATCCATTGCGCCGATCCGCATGAGGGCCAGTTTCTTGGTGATCATCTCCATCATGCTTCCGATAGGATCGGTCCGCTTGGTGGCCACAACCTCGTAGCCCTCCTTGCCCAGTTTTTCTGCAATCTCCAGACCGGTCCTTCCAGCCCCGATGACCAAAACCCTCGGGCCTTCGACTGGTTTAACCCCCTCGAAATACTCAAGGGATGTCATGACATATTGATCTGAAAGCCCCTCGATATCGGGGATATTCTGGACGGCCCCCGCTGCCCAGACCAGAAGATCCGGCTTTTCCGCGTCAACAAGTGCGGCATCCACCTCCTGCTTCAACAAGAGAGAGGCCCCGCTCGACGTGAGCGCGTGTATCAATCCCTCCAGGCCCGCTTTCATAGTTTCCTTGTTAGGCGCCTGCCACGCGAGGGCAAACTGGCCTCCCAGATGATCGCTCTTTTCAGCCAGGGTGA
Organism: Deltaproteobacteria bacterium; assembly: GCA_021159525.1. Classification (GTDB taxonomy): domain Bacteria; phylum Desulfobacterota; class DSM-4660; order Desulfatiglandales; family Desulfatiglandaceae; genus AUK324. The sequence continues at coordinate 2,158 of JAGHEC010000226.1, forward strand.
CCCGGTGTCCCCGCTTTGTCAGGTACAGGGCTGCACTGATCCCGGCCGGCCCGCCGCCGGCTACCAGGACCTTCATTGGTTTGTCGCTCGGTTCCAGTTCAGGCATGCCCAATTCCGGGTTGAGATTGCAACCTAAGGGCTCGCCGCTCTTCATGCGGTGCAGACACCCCTGGAGACAGTAGCCGCAGGCAATGACCGCCTCATCCTGCCCGTTTTCCCATTTATGGATCAGATCCGGGTCTGCGAGGAGGGGCCTTCCCAGGGCCACCAGATCGGTCAGCCCCTCATCCAAAAAACGCATTACCTTTTCTCTTCTTCCCATCCTGCCGGCAACGATCAGGGGGAGGTTGGCATGCTTACGCACCCGGGCCAGGGCATCCATCTGCGGCTTGTCCGGAAGACTGCCGTGATGGAAATACCAGGGCGGGCTGAAGCAGGCGTTTCCCATGCCTACATGGATGGCATGGATTCCCATGTCCGCGGCATCTTGTAATACAGGAAGGAGGTCCTCCTGACTGATCCCGAATTCAGGCGACATCTCATTTCCGGAAATGCGCAGGATCAAAGGAATATCCGGGGCGCCTTCCCTCACCTGCTTGACGGCCTCCCTAAGAAAAAGGGTCCGATCCTGTCCATATGGATCATCCCGTTTGTTCAATTTCGCGTTCAGAAACTGGGAAATCAAATATCCATGTCCTGCCTGGATCTCGATCATATTGCAGCCCGCCTGCCGGGCCTTTGCGGCTGCCGACCTGTAGCCCTGGAGGATCTCCTGGATTTCCTCCCCGCTCAGGGGCACGGACACGGTCTCTTCCCTGGCCACACAGGTCATGACTGATGGGGCCTTGGGAGGGCCCCCAATGATTTTGGGGAGGGCCGCGGCCCCGGCGTGGTTCAGGTGGAGGCAGGCCAGGCGGTCCTGTTCATGAATGATATCCACCACCTGCTTGAGTTCCTGAACGCTGTTGTCCAGATGCACACATGGCTGTTTGGGGTGCTCTCTTCCGTTCGCAGTCACAGAGACAGGCTCCAGGATTACGAGGCCCGGGCCGTTGGTTGCAATCTGCCGGTACAGGGCAAGCTGGCCTTCGGTGACCGTGCCGTTCGGATTCCCTCTTCCCAGTTTGATGGGTGGAAACACAAACCGGTTTGCGAGTTCCGCGTCTCCCACCTTGAATTTTTCAAACATCCTTTCCATGGCATCCTCCTTGTCGAATCTGTTTTTCCTGACCTGCATGCATCGATTCCCCGCATCCTATCAATAAACACAGTATCAGCTCAATAATTTGGGGGAATAGCAGTGAACGTAGCGCCGGGCCAGGAGGGTTTTTCTTCTGCCGCTGTTCATTGAGCTATTATTAAACAGAGCTATGCAACGATATTTGAAATTCAGGAACTCAGAGAGTTTGACAAATGTTCTTCGATCCTGCCATTCCTCAATTCCCTAATGCATATTTTCTCAATCGGCTAACAGCCTAAAGCTGTTAGAGAACCTCTTGGATAAAAGGCTTATGCCCCCGTACAGGCCTTGGCCCCCGGTGTTCCCGCTTTCCCCCCCCTTGGAGAGCACACCGCCTATTTCAGCAGTTGGTTTAAGGCCTCTGCAAGGGTTGCCTCGGGCTGGAGCCCCACAAAACGTTGAATCTCCTTATTATTTTTAAAAATCACAAGCGTGGGGATACTCATGATCCCGAACCTGGTTGCCACATCCCGATTTTGATCTACATTCATGGAGGCTACCAGCGCCTTGCCCTCAAAATGCTGCGCCAGGCTCTCGAGAATCGGCTCCTGCGACCGACACGGTGCACACCAGGGCGCATTGAAGTCCATAAGCGTGATCCCGTTTTGGATGGCCTGTTCAAACCCTTCTGTCGATTCAATCTGTTTCACTTCCATTTGACCTTCTCCTGTGTCATGCGACCGTCTTGTTGGCATTGCTCACGTTTATGCAAAGGGTTTAACAATAATCGTGCCAGCTCACATAGATGACATAACACCATATGTGATACTTTTCATAAAGCAGCAAACTATCTGAAATATCATTTAATTTGGGAATGTTTGCCATACCCGGGACCCGGGCGGAAAAAACTGACAAATACCTTGACAGGGAAAGGATACGTTACTTATACTGCATGGTAACGCTTATGTAACGTTACATTAGTGCGCATCCACAAATAGATTTTAGGCACTGGCGAGTTTCCAATTCAGAAATGTGATATTTTTTTACAAGATCAAGGAAACCGGGGACCCATCCGCAGGATGGGGAGTCCAAGCAAAGCGCGGACAAATCAAGGGATTGCGGGGAGGCGTACTATGGTACGCCGCACCTGTCTTCGTGCCCCGCACAGTCAGGCAAGTGATCCTGCAGATTGACGCTGAGATGTAACAGCTCAATAAATGGGGGCAGAAGGGTTTTTCTGACGCGACTGCCGGGAGGGCGCCGTCTCTTTGTGACTTATCAGTGGGGGAAGCCGCAGCTCGACGAATGCGAGAATGCCAAAGGGGC
>JAGHEC010000069.1 GCA_021159525.1 Deltaproteobacteria bacterium
GACACATCGCCACACCGCCGCAGGTTTCGGTAGCGCCATAGCCTTGATAGATAGTTTTGCCGAATCTCTCCTGCCACCGTTTTCCCACCTCCACGGGGAGCACATCGCCGGCGCTGTACCAGTACACCACGGAGCTGAGGTCATACTGGTCGAGCCGATCGTGTTCCAGCATCATCCGGTAGAGGGTGGGGACCCCAATCATGGAGGTGGCCTTGAACCTTTGAATGGCGTCAAATGTGGCATCGATATTCACTTTAGGCTGGAGCAGGAGGGTTCCGCCCGTGAAGAGGGTGCCCAGGCTGCATGTCTGGCCCAGGATGTGAAACAGGGGGGCGTTTCCGAATATGATGTTGTCCTCCACGGGGACAAGATCCTTGCTCACGGTGATCTGCTCGGCTACGGAAACCAGATAGAGATCGTGGGTATAGGGAACACCTTTGGGGAATTTGGTGGTACCGCCGGTATAGAGAATCTCGCAAGTGGCCCGGCCGTCGCTTTTCAGCGGCGGGAGCTTTGAGGCAGCGGCCCGGTGTTTGGTGAGCAGCGTCCGCACAAAGAAGGTGTTTTCCCCGAGAGCGGCCTTTCCTTTCGGGATCACATCGAAGAGGGCGCCGAAGGCACGTTTCCACCATGGCAGGAGGTCGGCCATGCGGGTAACGATCACGTTTTTGAGCTGTGTCTCGGGCAATACCCGCTTCACATATCCGAAGTTGGTGTCCGCACATACAATGGCTTCGGCCCCGCTGTCGTTGGTGATATAGCGGAGGTCATGGGGCGTATAGATAGGCGTGATGGGTACGGGCACGGCACCCACCCGTTGGATGCCCAGCCACATTATCACCCACTGGACCGTGTTGGGGATATACAGGACAACCCGTTGTCCAGGGCTCACGCCAAGATCAATGAGCGCGGCTGCAAACCGCTCTGCCAGGTCCTTGATTTTGAGGTACGAGTATCGCGTGCCGAGGTAGATAACGGCAGGGTGGTGTCCCCGCCTTTCGGCGGAGGCTTGAAATGCCGCATAAATATCTTGTTTTTCCTTAATAATAGTCATATGAACATCGATCCGTTCAGATCCGTCTGTCCCGGCTGCATCCTTCGTGTTGGCATTCTTCTCAAACCCCGAAATATGCGGCCTTAATCTCCGGGTTGTCCATCAATTCCTGCCCTGTCCCGGACAGGGTCAGCATGCCGTTTTCAATGACATATCCCCTGTCAATGATGGGGAGGACCGGCCGCGCGAACTGCTCGGTTATGAGCACCGTGATCCTGGATTCCCTCTGAAGGTTGCAGATGGCGCTTATTAGGGTTTTTTGCATCATGGGGCTGAGGCCCAGCAGCGGTTCATCCAGCAACAGGAGCTTGGGTTTCACCATGAGGCTCATGCCGATGGAAAGCATCTGCTGCTCTCCGCCGCTCAAAAATCCCGCCTTCCGTGATTTGAGGGGCATCAGGGCCGGAAACACCTTGAAGGCATACTCACTGACCTCTTTGATCTCTGCCCTGGTCCGCAGGTAACCGGCGATCTTGAGGTTCTCCATGACGCTGCTTTCCGGAAACACGGGATGACGTTCCCTGGCAAGGGCAATCCCCCGCTTCACCCTGTCGGTCGGCCGGGTAGTAGTGATCTCCTTGCCCTGGTACAGGATCCTTCCGTAGACCGTTATCCTTTCACCGCCCTTACGTCGCTCCTTGATGGCCATGTCGATGATAAGGCCTGAAAGCGTGTTCATAAGGGTCGTTTTTCCGGCGCTGTTGGAACCGATGACGCCCACGATTTCACCTTTTTTCACGGTCATGGAGAAGTCGTTGAGCGCCAGGGCGTTTTCAAAGAAAACCAAAAGATTCTGAACTTCAAGCATGGGTTATTAATCCTCGGAGCCAAGGTAGGCCTTTTTGACCTCTTCGTTTTCCATCACCTCTTCGGCCGGACCATCGGCAATCAACCTGCCGTAATTGAGGACGATCACCCGGTGGGCGATGCGGAAGACCTCTTTGAGCCGGTGCTCGATCATGATGATGGTTTTTCCTTCCAGGAGGAGTTTCTCGATGATGGGTACAATGCTGGCCACTTCGGCCAGACTGAGACCTGAAAAGAGTTCATCCAGAATGATGAGGTCCGGCTGCAGGGCGATGGCCTTTGCCAGCTCCAGCCTTTTGAGGTATCCCTGGGGAAGGACGCTGGCCACTTTGTAGGCCACCTGGGCATCTCGTTCAAAACCGACTTCTTCCAGCAGGTCGAGGGCCACTGCACTCCGGTCGCCGTACTTGCCGCCCACAAGCCCCTTAACCCGCGGGGAGTAAAGGGGGATGATTACGTTTTTGAATGCAGGGAGCTGATAAAAAGGCTTGACCATTTGAAAAGTCCTGCTGATCCCCAGTCGCACGATCTTGTGAGGGGACCAGCTGGTAATGTCGCGGCCCTGGTAAAAGACCTTGCCTGATGTGGCCTTTACAAAACCGGTGATTAGGTTGACCGTGGTGGTCTTGCCCGATCCGTTCGGACCGATGATTCCGAGGAGTTCACCCTTGTGGAGGTCAAAGGAGACGCGGTTTACGGCCTGGACCCCGCCGAATGACTTGGAAAGTTCCACCACCTGTAATAACGGCGTGCCGCTCACTTTTCAACCTCCACCCATCTTTCAAACTGGTGATACTTCCGGGTGATGAAATGAAAGATTCCTTCTGGGAGGGCCACGATGAAGAAGACGAGAAAGGCCCCGTAAAAGACGATCCTTAAGCCGCCCAAGGCCCTGAGGGCCTCGGAAAGGGGGACCAGGATGAATGCGCCTAAAACCGCGCCTGCAAGAGACCCGCCACCGCCCACTACCACCGCAGCAATGGGGAGGATGGAATAATCGAGGGCAAAAACGGGCATCCCCACAAACATGTAAACGTGGGTCATCAATGCCCCCGCAAATGCACCCACGGCGCTGGACAGAAACAGGGCCTGTGCCTTGAACCAGTAGATGTTGATCCCCGCATTCATCACCGAGCGGTCATTGTCGTTGATCCCCTTGAGCACCAGACCGTAGTCAGAATCCATGAGCCTTCGAAACCCGAAAAGCGCTGCCAGGAGGGCTGCCAGGCTCAGGTACAATTCGATCCAATGAGAGGGGAGGGAGGTCAGCCCGCTGATTCCTTCGGTTCCGCCCAGGATCTTGGTCGCCTCGATGATCCGCACCAGCATGAGCGGGATAATGAGGGTAACCATGGCAAAGTAGATCCCGCGCAGCCGCAATACGGGGAGGAGCAGGATGGTAGAGATAACGCCTCCCATGATGGTGGCCAGAGGAATGGTGATGAAGGGAGAAAGATGCCAGTAGTGGTCCATGGCCCCGGAGCAGTATGCACCCATGCCAAAAAAAAGCGCCTGCCCGAGGGAAACCATGCTGCTCTGGGCCAGGATGTCCCAGCTGATGGCGAGCAGCCCGAATATGGCTACCGACAACAGAACCCTCTGCCAGTAGGTGTCCAGGACCAGCGGCAGGACGGCGCAGGCAATCAGGGGAAAGAGTCTCGGGCCCGAGAGATAGAGCATCTCTCTCCATGAACAGAGGGCGAAGATGTCCCCGGATCTTACCTTGATGCCGCGGTCGATTCTCTCTTTTCGCTTTTTCACCCTATTCCTTTACTCCCTCTGAGCAGATGCGTTTCGGCGTCACCACCTTATCTCCAGGTCTTTTGTAATGGTATCAGCTCAATAATTAGGGGGATAACAGCTCCCGGCAGTCGCGTCAGAAAAACCCTTCTGCCACTATTTATTGAGCTATTACCTATAATATTACACATTTTAGGCACTTCTGGCCTGCCGGCACAGCGCGTATTAAATTCTCTCCTCCAGCTCCTTTTGCTTGCCGTAAAGACCTGATGGCTTGACAATCAGGACCAGGAGAATAGCTACCAGGCTGACGATCATAGTCCAGTGAGGCCCGATATAGGTATCGGTGAACCGCTGTGCAAAGCCCACCACCAGGCTGGCCACAATCACGCCCCCGGTGCTTCCCAGCCCACCGATAATGCACACGGCCAGGGCATTGATGAGGACATCGTAGCCCTCGCCCACCGAAATGGTTCCCAACGGGACCACAACGGTCGCGGCAATGGCGGCCAGAGCCGCGCCCATGGACACACTGAGCATGGCGATCCAGTCCGAATCGATCCCAAAGGTCAGGGCCGTGCGTTCATCCTGTGCAATCCCCCGAAACGCCAGCCCGATGGAGGTATGGTGGATGAAGAGCCACAACAGGAGGATGAGGACGATACAAAACACCACGATCAGGATTCGCTGCATATCAACGTATGTCCCTGCAATCACAAAGCTATGATCTATGAACACCGGAAGGGAATATTCAATCCCCACAAAACCCAGATAGCGAAAAAACTCGAGAATGATCAGACCGATGCCGAATGTCGCAATAACTTCCGACAGGACCTGGCCGCGAACCCGGATGAGGATGAAACGGTACATGACGGCCCCGATAAAGGCCGTGAAAATAATGGAAAGGACTGCCGATAGAAAATAGGGGACCCCTATCCAGTTCATGAGCATCCATGTGACAAAGGCCGAAAGGATGTAGAAGGCCCCGTAAGCGAAATTGGATACCCCGCTGATGCCGAAGGTCAGGTTGAACCCGATGGCCATCAGCAAGAGGATCACACTGTTGATCAACGCGTATACTACGGTGCCCACAAACACGATGAAATCCTTTTTCTATCGGGTGTCGGTTTTATTTGACGGGCTTCAGCCCCGCCGGCAATTGAATTTTTCCATCGGCAATCGCCTGGGGAAACACGTTGACGCGCTTTCCGTCTTCCCTCCACTGAAAGACGCAGGCCACCGCGGAATCTTTGGGGTCCATATCGAAGATGGCCTGATGCCCGTCGTCGAATTTGATCTTTCCCATGACGCCTGTGCGATCTGTTTTCGCGATTTCAGCCGCAATGGCGTCAGGATCGATGGATCCCGCCCGCTCAATGGCCTCGGCGAGGATATAGACCGACTCATAGGTCGGAGCAGGTCCGTGCCCGGCCTCCATCGGCTTACCGTACTTTTTCTCGTAGGCCGCAAGGAAATCCATTGAACAGGGTACCTTGGGAGACCCCATAGCGCTTCCCAGCTCAAAATTGACGTTGATGGCCCCGCCGATTTTTGCATCAAAGGTCTTCCATGCCCCGGGTCCTGCCAGAGGAGAGATGAATCCTGCAAGGAGCGCGGGCACCTTCATGGCATTCCACTGTTTGACCAGGATGCCGCTCTGGGGCATGTCAAAGATGGGGAGGATCACCTGGGCGCCACCGGCCCTGACCTTCATCATGGCCGATGAAAAATCGAGTGTCCCGGTGGGATATGCCTCGTGGCCCACCACCTGCCACCCTGCCTTGTCAAAATAGTGCTTTTTGATGAGGTCTGCGGTGGCCCGGGCCCACGCCACATCCTGGTTCATGATAAACACCTTGTTAAATCCGAACTCCTTGTTAACAAAGGCCATGACCGCCACCAGATATTTGACGAGGTATTTGGCATTGAGGCAGGTCCGGAAGATGTATTTATATTTGTCCGGATCTTTCTTGATTTTGGCCTCCGAGGCTGGGGACATGGCAATGGTTCCCAGCATGGGGACCTTGTATTTGGCGATGATGTCCATCCCCGCCAAGAGGGCCTCCGACCGGAAAGGACCGATCAACAGGGCTGAGGGCTTCTTGTCAAGGATGATCTTTTCCAGCCCCAGGAGGGCCTCGGGGACCGGCACGCCAGGGGCTGCATCCCTTATATCAATGGATTCCACCTTGAAAGGCCTTTTTTCGGATCCGAGCGTTACGCCGCCCTTGGCGTTGATTTCTTCAACCGCCATTTCCACCACGGCAAGCCCTTCTTTCCCTTCCACAAAGCCTGTTGAGGTGGGAACCCCGATGACGATAGGGTCGGCCGCATGGGCAGCCACAAACGGAGATGCCAGAACAGACACGAACGCCAGGAAAATCGTCAGAGAACAAATTCTTTTTTCCATGGAATGCCTCCTCGCGATTGGGTAACAGGTCAGCCTCCTAAAGCTTATTTCAGCACCCCGACGGCCCGGGGCGCCTAATGATTCGGGAGACCAACATGTTACAAGAATGGTATTGAAACCGAAACCCCTCTGCCGTCAAGATGTTCGCCAAGGGATATCCCACACAACAGCACCCGTGTCAACTGTTTAAACCGAAGTTCGCTCAAGAATTGCTGATCGGCTGTTGTCATATCACCCTTGACCGCTGCCAAGGCAACTTTCGCCATAAAATCCGGGCTGAAACTCTTCCGCATTTTAGGGCCTCCTCTTCCTTCCAATAGCATAAAATGTGACTCTTAAGTACGGGTCCGAAAAACCCAGTCCATTATACAAGTCATAAGGTAATAGCTCAATAAATAGGGGCAGGAGGGTTTTTCTGACGCGACTGCCGGGAGGGCGCCGTCTCTTCGTGACTTATCAGTGGGGGAAGCCGCAGCTCGACGAAGTCGGGAATGCGGAGGGGGCAAGCCTGCCCGCCATTGCCTTGTTACCCATGTTACTTCCTTTTGCCATCGCAGATCCACGGGACGAAAGTCTTGGCAAGAACGCTCAATTGGCCTTGGCAGGCGGGTGTCCCCCGCAGATAAGTCACTCAAGAGACCAGGCCGGAGGCCCGGAGCACAAGAAAAATTCTTCTGCCCCGGCACTGGGTTCGCAGTTATCCCCCTAATTATTGAGGTGATACGATATGGCCTTTGATTAGGGCCTGGCTTTGCGACGACCTGAATCTGTTCAGGCGGACCGCACGCCGTGCTCAAAAATGTGCCTGTGGCCTGCTCGAACAATACCCATCCAATGGACTGTAAAATATGAATGGTTCACCGGCCGCATCGCCGGAGGCACAAAAGGAGGCTGATCGCTCCGCATGTGTGTGAGGGCTTAAGAAACAGCCGCCTACAGTCTCTTCCCGGATCGGAGGCCCCGATACGGGAACATCTTTCACTGCCTTTTACGGTAAAAATACGTTCAGGGCTTATAGCAGCGGGATTCGATGTTCTTGTTTATACAAGGGACCCCGTTTCCATCTTCACGGGCGGATTTACCTGTACGGGTTCATTGGCTGCTTAATGCTTGCCGCCGAAGCCCCATTCCATCAACTGGGCTGTCATCCTGGATCGGTGACTTCCCTGCCAGAAGTACCTGCCGCAGGAGGGACAGAAACGGATCCGATTTCCGCTCTGATAAAACACATATTCGGGCACCTTCTCACGCGCATCGCTCTCACGGGCCGGCAGCAACGGTGTGTTGCATACCACACAGCGGCTGAACCATGCGGAACGCCGCGGTCTCAGGTCCAATTCCCGCGCCAGCCCGAGCAATTGTTCGCTTACCTGATTGCCGCGAACAAGTACTGATTTGCTGCCTGTCCTCCCGGCCCGATCCGTGTTCCTTGTCAGGAGCAGCCTCCCTTCCCTGATGAGCGCATGGATCTCCTCTTCCGAGCAGGAAGACTGGTAGTAGGTATCATACCCCAGTATCCTGAGCCACTTGGCCAGTCTCCCCAGCATGACGTCTGCAACAAACTTCATGTCGATCATCTTGTTTCCTTTTTTGCATTGAGTTTATGCTACTCCTTATGTTGATTATCTTCAAGAAGCTTTCCTGAAACAGCATGGCCGCAGCCGAACATATCGTAACAGCTCAATGAACAGGAGGGTTTTTCTGATGCGACAGCCGGCCTCCGGCCCGTAGCGAACCTACGCCCCGGAGGGAGCGGAAGAAAGGTCCTCCTGCGCGGTGGTACGTTTGCTGTTATGCCCCTAAGCATTGAGCTGATACGTTCTCCCTGATTTGCGCACGTCTGTTCGCGGAAGATGAACAAAGGCGAGGCCATATTTTGAAAATACTGCTCATATATCCTTACTGCCTCGAAGACCGGATTTATGCCGAAGATGTGGAAGTTCCGCCCATCGGGATTTATTATACGGCCGCGGTCCTGAAGGAGCGGCGCTACGACTGCGAGGTCGTGAACTGGCACGACCTCGGAAAAACGCCGGAGGCCATGCATGATTCACTGGCGGCAAAAAGCCCGGACGTGATCGGCCTTTCCGTACTTCACGCCAATCGCTGGGGGGCGATCGAGATCGCCCGAACAGCCAAACAGATTAATCCAAAGGTCACTGTCGTATTCGGGGGTGTCGGGGCCTCGTTTTTGTGGGAGCATCTTCTCACCCACTTTAGAGATATTGATTATTGCGTGCTGGGCGAGGGTGAGTTCACCTTCTTAAGCCTGATCCAGGCAATTGAGGGGGGGGATAAGGGGGCAATCGAGACGATACCGGGAATAGCCCTCAGAAGGGACGGAAGCGTGGTCAAGACCGGAGATTGCCCCCGTATCCAGAACCTGGACCGGCTTCCGGATCCGGCCCGCTGGTTCACCTTTCAGCATGTGACCTCTACACGGGGGTGTCCGGGCAACTGCACTTTTTGCGGCTCCCCCCGGCTCTGGGGACGCAAGGTGCGGTTTCACTCGCCCCGGTATTTTGTGGACCAGTTGGAGCGCCTGAATCAGAAAGGGGTTAGGTTTTTCTATTTCTCGGACGATACCTTCATGCTCAAAAAGGATCACGTGATCCGCATCTGCAAAGGGATTCTCGAAAGGGGCCTTCACATTGCGTGGGCGGCCATCTCGCACGTCAGGTATGTGGATGAAGAAGTCCTGTCATGGATGCGGCGGGCAGGCTGTACGCAGATCAGTTATGGTGTGGAGAGCGGATCCGAGCAGATACGTGATGTTTTAAACAAGAACATCCGGACCGACCGGATCCACAAGGCCTTTTCGTTGACAACCCGATACGGCATCCTGCCCAGGGCCTATTTTATTTACGGCTGTCCCGGGGAGACCCGGGAGACCATACAGGAAACCATCGATTTGATTCAGGCAATCAAGCCTCTCGGCGCGATCTTCTATATCCTCGACATCTTTCCGGGTACGGCCCTGTATGATGACTTTATCAGGCGGACGGGCGCTACAGACGATGTCTGGCTCAAGCGGATTGAAGATATCATGTATTTTGAAACAGACCCGCGTCTGGATCAGGAAACGATCCTTAAGTTCGGGCGGACCTTGAGGGAGGCGTTTTACAAAAATTTACCCTCATTTGTGGCCGATATCCAGTTGATAAACGACAAAAGGTTTTTTGACCTGCACGCCGATTTCCTGTCGCGTCTGGGCATGACGTTCAGTCACGGAGACTATGCCCGGATTGAAGCCATTCCTCAAAAACAGGAGATGGCCGAGCGGCTTTATGGGCAGTCTCTGGCATATGCTCCCAATGCCCGGGCTTATTTGGGCATAGGGATGATTCGACAACATGAGCGGGATTTTCGTGAATCGATCCGCATCCTTGCCGAGGGGATACGGCATTTCCCGGAAAATGAGCAGATGCATCTCTGTATGGCCCTCAGCCATATGAACCTGGGTCAATATGCGGAGGCCCTTCCTTATCTCGAAAAATTCAGAAATTCCAGGCAGGCCGCGCCCTACATTGAAGAGTGTCGAAGGCGGTTGCAAGCGTGACGTTGAAAGATTTTCTTTGACTTTGGCCGGAGGTGAGAAATGGCGAATATGAATGTGCTGTCCCGGCGCTACGCCGGGCCTGATATCAATCGGATCTTTTCCGAAGAAGGGCGAATCCTGGCTGAGCGGGAACTCTGGATTGCCGTGATGAAGGCCCAAAGGCGCCTGGGGGTTCCGATTCCTCCAGAGGCGATTGCGGGGTATGAGGCGGCCAAGGCCGATATCGATCTCGATTTCATCAGGCAGCGCGAGCTGCAGACCAAGCATGACGTCAAGGCCAGGATCGAGGCCTTTGTCAGGGCCGCGCATACGTCCGAACAGATCCACAAGGGAATGACTAGCCGGGACCTGACCGACAATGTGGAACAGATGCAGTTTAAAAAGGCCTCACAGATCATCCTGGGCCGCTATGTCTCCATCCTGAGACACTTTTTGGACAGGGCATTGGAATACCAGGATATTGTGCTCACGGCCCGGACCCATCATCAGGCCGCACAGCCAACGCTCCTTGGGAGGCGGTTTGCCATGTGGGCCGAGGAACTCCTGGTCCATCTGCAAAATTTCGAGGCCTTTTTAAATGCCTATCCGCTTCGGGGGATCAAGGGCCCGGTGGGGACCCAGTTTGATATGCTTACGCTCCTGGGAAGCCCTGAAAAGGTCCGGGCCCTGGAGGAGGATGTGGCCCAGTCTTTTGGTTTTGAAAGGGTCCTGGACAGCCCCGGCCAGGTTTATCCCCGGTCCCTGGATTATGCCCTGTTGTCCCATCTCTCCCTGATGGGAGCGGCCTGCGAGAGCTTTGCCAAGGGGATGCGGCTTATGTCCGGGTATGAGCTGGTGACCGAGGGCTTCCGGGAAGGGCAGGTAGGTTCGAGCGCCATGCCCCACAAGATGAATACACGGAGTTCGGAACGGATCTGCGGGTTTTCCACCCTGATCAAGATGTATGCGGACGGGGCCTCGCGACTGGCCGGGGACCAATGGGAAGAAGGGGATGTGTCCTGTTCAGTGGTGCGGCGGATCGTGATGCCGGACGCCATCTATGCATCCGATGGCCTGTGTGAGACCGTCCTCACGGTCCTGTGCAACATGGGGGCCTATCCCGTGGTGATCCGGAAAGAGGTGGAGCGGTATCTCCCCTTCCTGGCCTCCACCGAGATCCTCATGACCGCGATCCAGGCAGGGATCGGACGAGAAACGGCCCATGAGGTCATCAAGCGGCATGCCGTGGCCGAGGCCATGGCCATGCGCCAGGAGGGGGATACGCCGAAACTTTCCCGGAGACTGGCCGATGATCCCGTATTCAAGGCGGCCGGCATTACCGAGGCCCGGCTCAGAGGGATCCTTACGGATGCCCGGCACTTTGTGGGAAATGCCGGGGAACAGATCCAACAGGTCCGGTCCAGGGCCGAACCCCTTCTCCAACGCTATGGCGACGCGGCCCGGTACGAACCGGGGGAAATTCTCTGATCCGGAACAAATAGGATTATCAACCGAGCAAATCGTATCGGATCTCATGCTTAACCGAATCAGAAGGGAGTGAAGGTAGAGAAAACCTTCGCATCAGCTCGATAACTGGGGGCATAAAAGCGACCGTACCACCGGGGCAGGAAGAGTTTTCTTGTGCTGCCGCCCGAAGGGTGGGGTCTGAGTCGAGCAAAGCGAGCGAAGAAGAGACCGCGCCCTCCCGGCAGTCGCGTCAGAAAAACGCTCCTGTCTCTGTTCTTTGAGCTGTTACGTGAGGCGGACAATCCCAAATTTGACCAAAAATCACCCGTGAACGGTTCCCGTCATTCTATTTTGGGGTTTCAGCAAACAGTTGCTGGATACGGAGAAATGGAAAAGAAATATTATGCCCACAGTCTGGAAGGAAGACCGCCCGAAGAATGGCAATCGTTGTGCGTCCACTCGGAGAATGTGGCGGCCATGGCCGATAGATTTGCGAGCGATTTCTCTTCCGGCGACTGGGCTTGGAATGCGGGCTTATTGCATGATCTTGGAAAGCTCGCTGTTGAGTTTCAGGCTTATCTGGCCCGGCAAAACGGATTGGACGATTCAGCCTATGATGGCGTGGGCCAGGGCCGGGTCAATCACTCCAGCGCTGGGGCGGCATTGGCTCTTGAGAAATTCGGCCAATTCGCGGGACTCCCGGTAGCCTTTCTTGTTGCCGGTCATCACGCGGGTTTGCCTGACTGGTTCGAGACCGATACCGGCAATGCTGCCTTGCGAATCCGACTCGATGAAGGGCATAAAAATCTCGGGCAGATTCGCACAATGGCTGAAGAGATGGCCAGTAAGCTAAGAACGCACATGCGGCCCCCGGCCTTCGTAAAGCCCGACAACTTCCATCTGTGGGTCAGGATGCTTTTTTCCGCACTTGTAGATGCCGACCATCTTGATGCCGAGGCATTTATGCAGCCGGAGCAGGCACAAAGGCGAAGGGGCTTTTCGACGCTCAGGGAACTCAAAGACGCCTTTGACCGACATATGAAAAGGTTTAAGCCGGATACACCCGTCAATCAGATTCGCAGTCAAATTCTTTCGGAATGCCGCAGAACCGCCGCGGAACCACCTGGCCTGTTTTTGCTTACTGTTCCTACGGGCGGTGGAAAGACGCTGTCTGCAATGGCCTTTGCTTTGGATCATGCACTCAGATATAACAAAAAGCGCATCATCTATGTTATGCCCTATACGAGCATCGTTGAGCAGACCTCGGATATTCTGTCAGGTATTTTCGGCGCGGCCAATGTGGTTGAGCACCACTCCAGCATCGCGCCGGAGACGGAAACACAGAGATCCCGGTTGGCTTCCGAAAACTGGGATGCGCCGATCATCGTTACTACCAATGTGCAGCTCTTTGAGTCCCTCTTCGGGGCCAGATCACGACGGACCCGGAAATTGCACAATATTGTCAACAGCGTCATCATACTTGATGAAGCGCAGCTTATCCCTCCTCAATGGCTGGACCCTTCTGTTGAGGTGATGAACCAGCTCACACGGAACTATAATGCAACGATGGTCCTTGCCACGGCCACGCAACCGGCCCTGGAATCTCTTGATCACGCCAGGGAAATTATATCCGATCCAGGCCTTTTGTATCAGCAACTCAAGCGAACGCGGATAAATATGCCGTTGGATATCAACCAACCATGCACTTGGGAGGAGTTGGCGGCGGAATTGCGAACCTACGATCAGGTCCTGTGTGTTGTCAACACACGGCGCGACTGTTATGAACTCTTCAGCCTCATGCCTGATGACGCTGTTCATCTCTCGGCCCTCATGTGTGGGCAACACCGCTCTGAAGTGATTCAGAAGATCAAAAGCCGGCTCAAGGACGGTCTGCCAATTTGTGTTATCAGTACACAATTGGTGGAAGCCGGTGTGGATATCGATTTTCCGGTCGTCTTTCGCGCCCTTGCGGGTCTGGATTCCATCATTCAGACGGCCGGCCGCTGTAACCGCGAGGGTATCCTCAACCAGAATGGACAACTGGGCCGGGTCAATGTCTTTGTTCCGCCCAAGCCGGCCCCCCGAGGTCTCCTGCTGAAGGGTGAAAACACCACCCGGGAACTGTACGCTACTGCTGATTCGGCCCCAGATTCACCCGAGGCTGTCACTTCCTATTTTCGGTCTTTCTACTCCAGGGTAAACGATACGGGGGCAACCTGGTTGAAGGATCGCCTGATACAAGGTGTCCCTTATATTCATTTCCGCACCGCCGCAAACGAGTTCAAGTTCATCGACGATGCGGCACAGCAGCCTGTATTCGTCCAATTTGGGGAGAGTGGGCGATGGTTGGAGGAGTTGCGTCGCATCGGGCCTACTCGTTAGAACATGCGCAGGTTGCAGCGGTATGTGGTCAATATATCAAAGAACGATTTTCTAAAGGCAAAGGCCAACGGCCTTGTAGAAGAGATCTGGCAGGGGCTCTGGCTTTGGATCGGTCCCTATGACCTACGCCACGGACTGGGGATATTTGACTCTGCTTGGTCCCCGCAAGATCTGATGATTTGAACCCGGGAACAGGAGGGGAAGATGAAAGGATTTTATCTGGAGGTAACAGGACCTTATGCCTGCTTTACGCGGCCGGAAATGAAAGTGGAGCGGGTCAGCTATGACGTAATGACCCCGTCTGCCGGCCGAGCGATTTTCGAGGCTATTCTCTGGAAACCCGCGATCCGCTGGGTCGTCAAGCGGATTGAGGTATTGGCGCCCATAAAGTGGATTTCGGTGAGGCGGAACGAGGTGGGGGCGGTGGCCTCGAGGCGAAGGCCAGGCATATTTATCGAGGACGAACGTCAGCAGAGGGCAGGACTTTTTCTCCGGGATGTGAGCTATCGAATCCACGCCGAGTTTGAGTTTGTGCCTCCTGAAAATCGGGTCGAAAGGGCTGGGACTTCTACACGAGGCATCCCTGAAGGTCAAGATGGCCGGGAAGCCCGAAGCCACGAGAGCGAGGCCAAGTATGCTGCCATGTTTGAACGCCATGCCACAAAAGGCCAATGTTTCAACCAGCCATACCTTGGTTGCCGGGAATTCGCTGCGTCATTTCGCCTGGTGGACGAACAGAGAGAACCATCAAACCCGATTCCGGAGACGCGTGATCTGGGCTGGATGCTCTACGATCTTGACTATAGCGATCCAACCGATCCCAAACCAATGTTCTTTCGCGCGAAGATGGAAAACGGCGTGATTTATGTGCCCGAGCGCACGGATAGAGAGGCGGTGAGAGGATGATCCTTCAGGCATTAAAAGAATACTATGATCGAAAGGCAGAGGACCCGGAGTCGGGAATGGCACCACCCGGATTCGAGTGGAAGGAGATCCCTTTCATTATTGTTTTAGCAACGGATGGAACGCCGATCAGTATTGAAGACACCTATGAGGGCGAAGGCAGGAATCGCCGGGCCAAGCGGTTTTTGGTGCCTCAGGCAGTCAAAAAGACCAGTGGCATTGCAGCGAATCTTTTCTGGGACAATCCGGAATATGTGCTGGGTGTTCCTCTGAAAGGAAAACCCGAACGCGTGAGCAAGCAGCATGAAGCATTCAAAGAGAGGCTTGACGATATCGGAGAAGTTGAGGATGAAGGCTTCAGGGCTGTCAGATCATTCTTGGTGAAAGATCACAAGGAACAGCTCCTTCAAGGGTTGGGAGACTGCTGGCAGACTCTCTTAAAGGAAGGTGGGAATTTGACATTTCGGTTGGCTGGAGACCAAAACGTCATCTTGGAGCGGCCAGCTATTAGGGCCGGATTGGCGACGGCTTCAGCGAAAGGGATAGATGGCGAGCATGGCGTGTGTCTGGTCACTGGCGGGGACGATATTATCGAGCGCTTGCACCCTTCAATAAAAGGCGTGTACGGTGCGAAATCTTCGGGAGCGAATATTGTCTCTTTCAATCTGGATGCATTCAGGTCTTTCAACAAAAATCAAGGCGTTAACGCTCCGGTTGGCAAGGCAGCGGCATTCGCCTACACAACAGCGCTGAACCACCTGCTGTCAAAAGGCTCTCGGCAGCGCATGCAGGTGGGAGATGCATCGACCATATTTTGGGCCGAAAAGGCTACGGCGTTCGAGCAGCGGTTCGCCGATTTCTTTGGGGAACCGCCAAAAGACGACCCGGATCGGGGCGCTCAGGCTGTTGAAGGCCTTTTCAAGTCTGTCGACACTGGCGCATTCTC
>JAGHEC010000352.1 GCA_021159525.1 Deltaproteobacteria bacterium
TGCCCCCTTTGGCATTCTCGCATTCGTCGAGCTGCGGCTTCCCCCACTGATAAGTCACAAAGAGACGGCGCCCTCCCGGCAGTCGCGTCAGAAAAACCCTTCTGCCCCCATTTATTGAGCTGTTACAACTAAACCTTGAAGCGCATGGCGGCTAGGATGACCGGGAATTCCTCGCCCTTGGAGCGAAGAGTTTTCTTGCGGGCCGAGATCTGGAAATGACCGGACGCCTGTTGAAAAAAAGCTATGCTGGTCTTTCGGATGCCTTCGGCCAGGATGATCTCCCCGGAAGGTGTGAGGCTGGTTTCGAAAAGGTTCAGAATGGCCTGAAAATCTGCCTCCCTGTAAATCACTTCTGAGCCCACGATCGCATCGAAGCGTTTTTCCAGTACAGGGTCGGCCCAGTCCAGCCGGATAACCTCGATACCTCCGCCCCCGTTGTTCGCAGAGAGATTTGCCTGGATATTGGCCTTCGCAAAATTGATGGCGTCTGGATTGTATTCGGTAATGGTGATCCGGTGCCCGAATGCAGCCGCCACGATGCCCACGACCCCTATGCCGCATCCGATCTCAAGGAATTGCCTTTGCGGATCAACAGGCATGCCGGCCAGATGGTCGGCCAGTACAATGGATGCCTGCCATATCTTGGCCCAGAGGGGGAATTCGTGGAAGATGTCGTTCGGGTCCAAAAAACGATCCAGGGACCTGGGGACAAAAAAACGAAACCGCCGGTCCTTGATCGTAAGGTCTGCGGTATCGGTCTGGTACCGGTTATGAAAGGATTCAAGAGAAAACATCTGCATCAAATGACCTCCTGTCCACCCTGCAGTTGATTGCAGGATGTTTCGTCTGTAGCGTGGATAAGAAGCCTAATATTAACACCAGGGCATGTCAAGCATTCAGAGAAATGACGCTGTTATGGGCGTGGAGCTGGGTGTGGCCCTAACCGAAGCAACATGGGAGTTTACACGCCATTACCTTTATGGTAACCATACAAATCTGCTGTTCAGACGGTTTGAAAAGGACGATTACAGCGACGTCAACCCGTACCAAGGAGGATGGCTATGAAAGAAATGGAATTGCTCTTGAAGACGGTGAGCGACGGATTGAGGATTGTGGCGCAAGGGGCTGAGGTCATCGCCGACAAACTCGAGGCCTTTGCAGAGCAAGGGGAAACCGAGGCGCCTCCATCCGCGGGCAAGGACATCCCGGTCCATGACAGGGCAGACGAGCAGGCTGTGAAAAAAAGGCCTCGAAAGACCCCGGGCCCCCGGGCTGCGAGAGCCAGGAAAGCACCGCACGGCTCCGATAGGGTCTATGAGGCCATGAGCCAGGCGGGCGGGCCTGTGGGGCTGGATGAGCTGGCTGAAAAGACCGGGCTAAACAAAAAACAGGTTCACAACGCCCTCTACAAGCTAAAGAAACAGGGACGGGTGGAGAACGTGGGCAAGGCCGTCTACAAGACGGTGGGATAGCGGAAGCATTTATGAACAGCAGTTTGTCAGAGAAGCATGATGTGGTCCGGCGTACTGCCGGGAGGTTCTGTGAGGCGGGACTGAGCCCGATTGCAAAGGAGATCGATCAAGAGGCCCGATTCCCATGAGAAGTGGCGGAAAAGATGAGGAAACTCGGTTACTTTGGGCTTCGGGCCCCCGGGGATCTGGGGGGTGCGGACCTTGATTCCGGCAGCTATGCGATTGTTATTGAGGAAATCTCAGGGGTCTGTGCAGGACTGGGCCTGTGCGTAACCGTCCGCAACAGCGTGGGGGTCTACCCCATCCTGGCCTTTGGATTCGAGGTAACCGTTCACGGGGGCTTGAGATCTCCCTGATATACTGATATGAGAAAATCGCGTCAGCTCAATAATTGGGGGGATAACAGCGACCGTACGACCAGGGCAGGAAGATTTTTCTTGTGCTCCGGGCCTCCAGGCCGGTCTCTTCAGTGACTTATCTGCGGGGGACATTTGCCCCCTTTGGCATTCCCGCATTCGTCGAGCTGCGGCTTCCCCCACTGATAAGTCACAAAGAGACGGCGCCCTCCCGGCAGTCGCGTCAGAAAAACCCTCCTGCCCCTGTTCATTGAACTATCAGGCTTAAACTTACCTGCACGGCTCGAATTTCTTTGTACGTCGCAGAGACATCTCATGCAAAGGGCCTAAACCACGCTTGCGACGATAGGCGCGGGTCATGGTCTGGCTCGCTGAAACACAACAGAGGAGGTTGGTATGATATTCATTCTTTTTTTAATCCTGATTACGGTTTTTTTGTTTTTTCCCCTGTCTACCTACATCCTCTTCTGGTATGAGACGGCGAATTCGGCCTATAAGGAGGAACTGGCCCGGATATCCAGCAACAAGACTCGGGGCTGGATAATGAGGGGGCTTGTGTCAAGCATCCTGAGCAACTTGGCAGTCATTGGCTGCTATCCGCTCGTCCTGGTCAGGAACCTGTGGAGGCCGGGGTCCGGCGGCAAAGGCGCAGCCCCGCCGGTGATCCTCATTCATGGGCTTTACCACAATGCGAGCGCTTGGATACGGTTCAGGGGGGCGTTGAAAAGGGACGGATATGACAGGTTGTATGCCTTCAATTACAAGAGCTTCGGTTACGATTTCCATGAGATTTTCAGGAAACTGGAGCAGTGGATCACAGAGATCGGCCGGGATTTTCCCGGAGAGGAGATCATTTTGGTGGGGCACAGCATGGGCGGGTTGCTGGCAAAGGCGTATGCCGCCAAGGGTGATGCTTTTCAGGGACCCCCCGTAAAAGCCCTTATTACCCTGGGCACGCCTTTCCGGGGAAGCAAGATGGTTGTCTTTGGGATGGGGGCTCTGGGAAAAAGCCTGGCATGGGACGGTCATCTGATTCAAGAACTGCAATCAAAGCAGGTCCCGTCAGGGGTTCCCTGCGTTGCCTTTTACTCGCCGGTAGACAACCTGGTTCTTCCCCCGGAGTCGCTAAAACCCCCGGCCGGATGGCGTGAGGAACAGACCGACCCGATCTGTCACGTGGCCATGCTCTATCACGGACCTACCATCAGACGAGTGTTGGAACGGATGAAGACTGCGGTCGTTTCCTCGGAGGCCTAACTGTTTCGTAAAAGGTCTGGTGGTAACCGTTCACGGGGTCTTGAGATCTCCCTGATACACACTGATATGAGAAAATCGCATCAGCTCAATAATTGGGGGGATAACAGCGACCGTACCACCGGGGCAGGAAGATTTTTCTTGTGCTCTGGGCCTCCCGGCAGTCGCGTCATAAAAACCGTTCTGCCCCCAGTTATTGAGCTGTTACAATTTAGCCAAAAATTACCCGTGAACGGTTACACATTTTTATCCGGCCAGTGCCAACTGCCGTTTCAATCCCAGAA